>DAISII010000054.1:0-6645 GCA_036822115.1 Candidatus Planktophila sp. | reverse complement strand
TCACCAGGGTGAAGATTTAATTCTTGGAGTTCCTAATGGAACTGTTATTTACGATAGCAATGGCGAACAGATCGCAGATTTAATTGGAACTGGTACAACATTTATTGCTGCTCAAGCAGGCTTTGGCGGACTGGGCAATCTAGCGCTTTCATCTTCTAAACGACGTGCACCAGGTTTTGCATTACTTGGAGAACCAGGTGAAGAACGCACATTAATTCTTGAACTAAAGAGCGTTGCAGATATTGCCTTGGTTGGATTCCCAAGTGCAGGAAAATCATCTTTGATTGCCGCTGTTTCTGCGGCACGTCCAAAGATTGCAGATTATCCATTTACAACATTGGTTCCTAACCTTGGTGTAGTCCAAGCTGGTGAAACTCGATTTACTGTTGCAGATGTTCCAGGACTTATTCCAGGAGCATCGCAAGGCAAAGGCTTAGGACTTGAATTCCTACGTCACGTTGAGCGTTGTGTTGCACTAGTTCATGTACTTGATTGCGGAACTTTAGAAACCGATCGCAACCCTGTGGCAGATCTTGAAGCAATTGAAAAAGAATTAGCACTGTACGGTGGACTTGAAGATCGAGTTCGTATTGTTGCGCTTAACAAGATTGATTTACCTGACGGTCAAGCAATGTCAGATATGGTCGAACAAGAATTGCGCGATAAAGGATATGACGTTTATCCAGTGTCTGCTGCATCTCGCGCAGGCTTGCAAGATTTGATTTATGCAATGGGACGTTTAGTGCACAAGAACCGTGCTGATGCAGGTGTTGAAGAACGCACACGTATTATTTTGCGCCCGGTTGCTGTTGATGATTCTGGATTCCTAGTCCATGCAAATGCTGATGGATCATTTACGATTCGCGGTAAAAAGGTAGAACGCTGGGTTCGTCAAACTAACTTTAAGAATGCCGAAGCAATTGGTTATCTGGCAGATCGTCTTGCACAACTCGGAGTCGAAAAAGAGTTGTTCAAAAAAGGCGCTGTTGCAGGTAGCGAAGTGCGCATTGGCGATGGCGAGACTGAAGTTGTTTTTGATTGGGAGCCAACAATTGAAGCTGGTGCAGAACAGTTAGCTGGCCACTTGCATCGCCGCGGTGAAGATTCACGTCTTGAATCAACATGGAATATGCCTGAGCGCATTGAGGATGTTTTGAATGAAGATGAAATCGCCAAGCAATGGGAATACAACGTTGTTGACCCTCACACACCTAAACTTTCAGCCACAATCGTTAAAGAACCAGAGGACGGAGATGACAAGTGAGCCGAGAGCAGATCACCTCTGCACAGCGCATCGTCATCAAGATTGGCTCATCCTCCTTAACCGGTAAAGCCGGCTCCGCACTAGATGCAGACGCGGTCAATAAACTTGTCGATGTTGTTGCTGCCTGCAAAGCACGTGGGGCGGAAGTAATAGTTGTCTCTTCTGGTGCAATCGCTGCAGGACTTGCACCTCTTGGGTTAACAACTCGTCCTAAGGATCTTGCTACTCAACAAGCGGCTGCATCAGTTGGTCAGGGCTTACTTATTGCACAGTACACACAAAGTTTTAGTCGTCATTTGATAACAGCTTCGCAAGTACTTCTTACGACCGAAGATGTTGTTCGCCGTTCTCATTATCAAAATGCACAACGGACATTGTTTCGCCTGTTGCAATTAGGCGTGGTGCCAATCATTAATGAAAACGATTCTGTTGGCACCGGGGAAATTCGCTTCGGTGATAATGATCGACTTGCTGCACTTGTTGCCTTGCTAACTGGCGCAGACCTGTTGGTTTTGGTTTCAGATATTGATGCACTCTATGACGCGCCGCCATCTCAAGCAGGAGCAACAAGAATTCACGAAGTCAAGAACATCGCAGAGATTGAAGCCGCAACTCTTGGTGGCGCAGGATCTGCTGGTGTTGGTAGCGGCGGTATGGTTACTAAAGTAGAAGCTGCACGTATTACAACATCAGCCGGAATTCCAATGTTGTTGACATCATTGGCCGATGCAGATCAATCTTTAGCTGGAAATGAATATGGAACTTACTTTCACGCACAAGCGAGCAAAACGACATCACGACTGCTGTGGTTGGCACATGCAACTACACCACAAGGAAAATTGATTCTTGATGCCGGTGCGGTAACAGCAATTTTAGAACGTGGTGTTTCCTTGTTGCCAGCTGGAGTTACAGCTGTTGAAGGTGAATTTATCGCTGGCGATGCTGTTGAATTAGTAGGACCAGATCGTAAAGTAATTGCTCGTGGTCTAGTTGCATTTGATTCTGTGGATCTGCCACAGATGTTGGGCCGATCTACAAAAGAGCTTGCAGCGGCATTAGGTGCAGAATACGAACGTGAATTAGTGCACCGCGATGATTTGGTATTGATCTAGATGAGCGCGCAAACATTGATAAGCGCATTGGCAGATTCTGCTCGTGTTGCTGGGCGAACCTTAAGTATTGCAACAGGGGCAGAGCGCAAAGCGGCACTTCAAGTAATTGCTGATGCTATTGAATCTCGCAGCACTGAAATCCTTGCTGCCAATGAAATGGATATGCAAGCAGGACGTTCAGC
The DNA here is from genome assembly GCA_036822115.1 of Candidatus Planktophila sp. Lineage (GTDB taxonomy): Bacteria > Actinomycetota > Actinomycetes > Nanopelagicales > Nanopelagicaceae > Planktophila. The sequence goes on along the minus strand of DAISII010000054.1, from coordinate 4,087 downwards.
AGGATTGAATTCCTCTCTTCTTGATCGGCTCTTGTTAACCTCTGAACGCATTAAGGGGATTGCCGGGGGAGCGCGCCAAGTAAGTGAACTCGAAGATCCGCTCGGCAAGACTTTGCGTAGATCTACTTTGCCAAACGGAATTGAATTGGAACAAATATCTGTTCCATTCGGTGTCATTGGAATGGTCTATGAAGCACGTCCAAATGTGACAGTAGATGCTGCTGTTATTTTGTTGATGTCAGGAAATTCGGCTCTGCTTCGTGGTTCATCAAGTGCTTCGCACAGCAACGAAATCTTGGTACGTGTAATGCGAGATGCATTAGCCTCTACTGCGATCTCACCAGATGTAATTCAATTAGTTCCTTCCGAAGACCGTGAAACAGTCAAAGCTCTTTTAAATGCCCGCGGAAAAGTAGATTTAGTAATTCCTCGCGGAAGTGCGGCATTGATTCGCATGGTTGTTGATGAATCAACTGTTCCAACCATTGAAACAGGCGCGGGCGTTTGCCATGTATACATAGATGAATTCGCAGATCTTTTAAAGGCATTACCGATCATCATTAATTCAAAGGTGCAGCGCCCTAGCGTCTGTAATGCTGCAGAAACACTTCTTCTTCACACTGCAGTAGCAAATGAGTTTGGACCAGTTGCACTTAAGGCATTGCATGAAGCTGGCGTTATCCTGCACTGCGATGATGCTTCTCTTGCGATTGCTAAGAGCGCTGGTATTCCAGCAACCCTGGCAACTGATGAGAATTTCTGCACCGAATACGGCACCCTTGAAATCAATGTTGCAATTGTTGAATCCGTCGACGCAGCAAGTGCTCACATCGCAAAGTTTGGTACTCAGCACACAGAAGCGATAATTTCTGAAAGCAAAGAGAATGTGAAGAGGTTTATTGCTCTTGCAGATTGCGCAGCAGTTATGGTCAATACATCCACACGCTTTACCGATGGCGAACAAATGGGCTTTGGTGCGGAAATAGGTATCTCAAATCAGAAATTGCATGCCCGCGGCCCAATGGGACTTGAGGCGATGACCACCACGACTTGGATAGTTACTGGAAATGGGCAAATTCGCAGTTAGGCAGCAATTTAATTAGACTCAACCCCATGAGTAGCCTTTCACGCGATGATGTCGCCAAGCTTGCAGGCCTAGCCCGCATCGAAATGAGCGAAGAAGAGTTAGTCAATCTCTCCAACGAGTTCACAGTGATTTTGGATGCAGTTGCTCGTGTGCAGGAAGTTGCCGGAGCAGATGTTGAAGCAACATCGCATCCATTGCCACTTCGCAATGTGTTTCGTCCAGATGTAGTTGTGCCAAGTCTTACTCCTGAAGAAGCTTTATCAGGTGCACCAGCACAAGAAGAGCAGCGCTTCCGCGTTCCTCAGATTTTGGGTGAAGAATGATTCGCAGCTCAGCATCTGAAATGGCAGCGAAGCTGGCTGCTGGTGAAACGACTTCTGTTGCTTTAACTCAAGCACACTTAGATCGTATTTCCGCAGTTGATACCGATGTTCATGCATTTTTATATGTCGATACCGAAGGTGCTTTAGCGCAAGCTGCAGCAGTTGATGCAAAGCGTGCGAAGGGTGAAAAATTGTCACCACTTGCAGGTGTTCCGCTTGCACTTAAAGATGTAATGACACAAAAAGGTATTCCAACAACGTGTGGCTCAAAAATTCTTGAAGGCTGGCGTCCACCGTATGACTCAACGGTTGTTGCAAATCTAAAGAAGAATGACATTGTTATTTTGGGCAAAACTAATATGGATGAGTTTGCAATGGGTTCATCAACTGAAAACTCAGCATATGGTCCAACCCATAACCCATGGGATTTAACTCGCATTCCTGGTGGTTCGGGTGGTGGATCATCGGCTGCCCTTGCAGCATTTGAAGCACCACTTGCAATTGGTACAGATACTGGTGGATCTATTCGCCAACCTGCAGCTGTTACCGGAACTGTTGGAGTTAAGCCAACATATGGTGGAGTTTCACGTTATGGCTTGATTGCTTTCTCGTCTTCTCTTGATCAAGCAGGACCATGCGCACGTACAGTTTTAGATGCAGCTCTATTGCATGAAGCAATCGCAGGACATGATCCAAAGGATGCAACAAGTATTAATGCACCAGTCCCACAAGTAGTTGCCGCAGCAAAATCCGGTGATGTAAAGGGAATGAGAATCGGTGTTGTTAAAGAACTCAATGGTGATGGATACCAGCCAGGAGTTCGTGCACGCTTTGAAGAATCTCTTGAATTATTAGCAAAAGCTGGCGCCGAAATCGTAGAAGTTTCAGCCCCTAACTTTGAATACGCCCTTGCTGCGTATTACTTGATTGCACCCTCTGAATGTTCTTCAAACCTGGCTCGCTTTGATGCAATGCGTTATGGCTTGCGTGTGGGCGATGTGGATGGTGCATCAGCTGAATCGGTTATGAACTTAACCCGCGAAGTTGGCTTCGGCAAAGAGGTAAAGCGACGCATCATCTTGGGAACGTATGCTTTGTCATCTGGTTACTACGATGCTTATTACGGAAGTGCGCAAAAAGTTCGCACCCTTATTACTCAAGATTTTACAAAGGCTTTTGAAAAGGCGGATGTTTTAGTTTCACCAACATGCCCAACAACTGCATTTAAAATTGGCGAAAAAGCTAGTGATCCTTTGGCCATGTATTTAAATGACATTGCAACAATCCCAGTAAACATGGCCGGTATCGGCGGAATGTCATTGCCTTCAGGCTTGGCTGAGGAAGATGGATTACCCGTTGGATTCCAGATCATGTCACCTGTGATGAAGGATGAACGTATGTACTCAGTTGGTGCGGCTCTAGAAGCAGCACTACTTTCCAAGTGGGGTGCTCCGTTACTGGATAAGGCACCGGTCATGGGAGGTGCGCGATGACTCTTTCATACGATGATGTAGTTGCTAAGTACGAACCAGTATTGGGCCTCGAAGTTCACGTTGAGTTAAATACAAACTCAAAGATGTTTTGTGGTTGCAGCACAATCTTTGGCGCAGAACCAAACACACAAACCTGTCCAGTTTGTTTAGCTTTGCCTGGTGCGTTGCCTGTTGTTAATGAAAAGGCAATCGAATCCACAATCAAAATCGGCCTTGCGCTTAATTGCTCGATTGCTCCATTTTCTCGTTTTGCACGAAAGAATTACTTTTATCCAGATATGCCCAAAAACTTCCAGATTTCTCAGTACGACGAACCAATCTGTGTTGATGGCTATGTCGATGTCGAAATCGAAACCGATGAAGGCCCTAAGAAGTTTCGTGTTGAGGTAGAGCGCGTACACATGGAAGAGGACACTGGTAAGTCACTACACGTTGGTGGCGCAACTGGTCGAATTCATGGCGCTGAGTATTCACTCCTTGATTACAACCGTGCCGGAATTCCATTAGTCGAAATTGTTACCAAGATTGTTCCTGGCACAGGAAAGTACGCACCAGAGGTAGCGAAAGCTTATGTTGCTGAACTTCGTGACATTTTGCGCTCATTGGGCGTTAGCGATGTGAAGATGGAACAAGGCTCACTTCGTTGTGATGCCAACGTCTCACTGCGAATAATTGGCGCAGAAAAACTTGGCACACGTAGTGAAACCAAGAATGTGAACTCACTTCGCTCTGTTGAACGTGCTATACGTGGTGAAATGATTCGCCATGCAGAGTTATTAAACGCGGGCGAACGTGTTGTTCAAGAAACTCGTCACTTCCAAGAAGACACAGGGCTTACTCGCTCTGGTCGTTCTAAAGAACAAGCCGAGGACTACCGTTATTTCCCAGAGCCAGATCTGGTACCTGTTGAACCTGATGCTGCCTGGATAGAAACATTGCGCGCTGCATTGCCAGAGCGATCATCAATTCGTCGCAAACGCCTACAAGAGGCATGGTCCGTTCCTGACAAGGAAATGGCGGCGATGATTAACGCAGATGTTCTAGATATTGTTGAAGCAACAGTGCTTCTGGGTGCAGATCCCACGAAATCTCGTACGTGGTGGCTCGGAGAAATTTCACGTATCGCAAACGATAAGGATGTTGCGATTGCAAATCTAGCAATTACTCCAGCCGATGTGGCTGAA
>DAISII010000053.1:0-6655 GCA_036822115.1 Candidatus Planktophila sp. | reverse complement strand
AGTTCTGGATGTGCTGTTGTCATGCACGTACCTTTCGGGTTGTAGTGTGTGTCTTTGGGATAAAAGTTGTGCAGACACCATCGCCATGTGCGATTGTCGCCAGACGTTGAACGTGGGTTCCTAGAAGTTTTGAAAGCGCTTCTGTTTCTGCTTCGCACAGTTGTGGAAATTCAGAAGCAACGTGTGCGATTGGGCAATGATGCTGGCACAGCTCTTGCCCCATTGGCTTGTCATGAACACTTGCCGCATAGCCTTGATCAGTTAGGAACTCTGCAAGTGCATCAACTTTGCCTGCGCGCTTAGAAATGAACTTCTGCGCTTGACGTTCAATGTCATCGGCGCGAGATTGTGCGAAACCATCTACAAGATGAGCACCAGACTGGGCTGACATGAACTTCAGTGCCGCGACAGCTAAGTCGTCATAAGAATGTTCGAATTTCTCGCGTCCTTCATCTGACATAACAAAAACTTTAGAAGGTCGACCGCGACCGCGAATCGATGAGGAACGTGGATCACGCGCTTCCACAACGCCATCTCCCACCAAAAGATCTAGGTGACGTCTAATGCCGGCGGCAGTAAGCCCTAAGCGTTCGCCCAATACCGCTGCAGTCGAGGGGCCGTTTTCAAGAATTGATCGAGCAACAAGGTCGCGGGTACGAGCATCGTCCCCCGCTGGATTGGCTCCGGTCATTTTCACAACAGTATTGTGTCGTAATTCGACACGTTCAGCCAGTCAAGAGCCCTGCGTGGCCCTTGGGTCATAGGCTACGGGCATGTCCAAAACCTCCGAAATAGCTACCCGAGTTTTGGCACCAGCCTCCGGCCTTCTGCTTTTTGCTCAGGCTGCGATAGTTGTGACGGGTGGTGCGGTGCGGTTAACCGGCTCAGGCTTAGGGTGTCCCACTTGGCCTGAATGCACCCCTGGCTCTTACACGCCTAAGCCATATCAAGTTGAGGAGCAAGTAAAGGTTTGGATTGAGTTCGGAAATCGACTTCTCACATTCGTGCTTGTGCTTATTGCGATCACAGTATTGATAAGTGTCTTAGCGTCAGGACGAAAGGATTTGAGAGGCCTTGCACTCGGTCAGGTACTCGGAATATTTGGTCAAGGCGTTCTTGGTGGCATCACCGTGCTTACCGGATTGCATCCAGCAACAGTTGCCGCTCATTTTCTTTTATCCATAATCTTAATTGCTGGAGCAACATCATTAAAGGCGCGCAGACATTTCCCAAGTGAAAAACAAGAATCTCTGCCCTTAGTAAGAAGAATCGCTTTAACTCACATCATTACTACATCACTCGTTATAGCGCTAGGAACAATAGTTACAGGTACTGGCCCACATGCTGGTGATGCAACAACCCAACGATTCCCATTTGATTTGCGCACAGTCGCCTGGTTGCATGCAGATGCCGTAATTGCACTTTTTGGAATCACCTTTGGCCTATACGTCGTGCATGGAGTGTCACCTAGCACAAAAAGAAGATTGAAAATCTTTCTCGTGATCGCCCTAGGTCAAGGAGTTATTGGTTACCTGCAATGGTTTAGCGATCTCCCAGAACTGCTCGTGGGATTACATTTAGTTGGATCAACATTAGTGTGGATATCTTCCTGGCGAATTTGGTTATCAGTCACTACAAGAATGGACAATAAATGAGCGCACTAACAGGGTGGACTGAATTAGATGACCGTGCTGTTTCCTACGCACGTGCATTAGCAGCCGATGCGGTTCAAAAAGTTGGAAATGGTCACCCAGGTACAGCGATGTCACTTGCTCCCGTTGCTTATTCACTGTTCCAACGACATTTAGTTCACGACCCTGCAGATCCACACTGGCTAGGCCGCGATCGATTTATCTTGTCCTGCGGTCACTCATCCTTAACTCTTTACATTCAACTCTTTTTAAGTGGCTACGGCTTGGAAATGAAAGATCTGCAAAGCTTTAGAACATGGGGTTCTTTAACACCAGGTCACCCTGAATACGGCCACACCGCTGGTGTAGAAATGACAACTGGTCCCTTAGGGCAAGGAGTCGCAACGGCGGTCGGCATGGCAATGGCTGCTCGTTATGAGCGTGGATTACTTGATCCGACCGCTCCGGCACAGACATCAATCTTTGATCACTCTATTTGGGTTATTTGTTCTGATGGTGATTTACAAGAAGGTGTTAGTGCCGAAGCATCTTCCTTGGCCGGAACACAAGAACTCGGCAACTTAAACATAATTTACGATGACAACAGAATTTCAATTGAAGGTGACACTCATAATGCTTTCACCGAAGATGTTGCTGCCAGGTATCGAGCCTATGGCTGGCATGTGATTGAAGTTGCTGCACTTTCCACGGGAAATATTGATCTCGTTGCATTAGATGCAGCAATGGTTGCGGCTAAAAAGGAAACAACAAAGCCAACTTTAATTCGAATGCATTCAGTGATTGCTTGGCCTGCTCCTAAAGCACAAGGAACCGCTGGCTCTCATGGATCCGCTCTTGGCGTGGATGAAATCAAAGCGACAAAGATCGCACTTGGTTTAAATCCTGAGGAAGATTTTGCAATGCCTGCAGATGTACTTGCACATGCCCGCCTTGTTAAAGATCGCGGCGCTTCAGTACGTGCGGCATGGGATACACGGTTTGCAACCTGGGAAACAGCTAATGCTGACAAGGCCGCATTACTTCAAAGATTGCGAGTCAAGGGCTTGCCTGCAGGATGGGACGCCGACATTCCAGTGTTTTCATCTGACAAAGAGGTTGCAACACGTGCCGCATCTGGTGAAGTAATCAACGCACTCGCGGCAAAGATGCCAGAATTTTGGGGTGGATCAGCGGACTTAGCAGGATCAAATAACACCAGCATTAAAGGATCAGGGTCGTTTCTGCCGACAACATCTTCTATTCCAGGCGCTGATCCATATGGACGAATAATTCACTTCGGTATTCGTGAACATGCCATGGGTTCTGTACTTAACGGAATAGCGTTACATGGTTTAACACGATCATTTGGTGGAACATTTGCTGTCTTTAGCGATTACATGCGCCCTGCTGTTCGTCTGGCAGCGCTGATGAATATTGCAGCTACCTTTGTGTGGACACATGATTCGATCGGTGTTGGCGAAGATGGTCCAACACATCAACCAATTGAACATTTCGCAGCACTTCGTGCGATTCCAGGACTAGATGTTATTCGCCCCGGCGATGCAAACGAAGTTGCAGAAGCTTGGAAGCAGATCATCCTTCGTGGACGTGCCGCTGGAATTTTGCTGTCTCGTCAGAATTTACCGGTTTTTGATCGCACGATATGTGCAGCTGCAACTGGAGTAGCAAAGGGTGCATACATCTTGAAAGATGTAGTAAAGCCGCAAGCAATCTTGATCGCGACAGGATCTGAAGTTTCCTTAGCAATAGATGCACAGACAGCATTAGCTGCAGAAGGCATCAATGTTCGAGTAGTTAGCGCACCGTGTCTGGAATGGTTTGCTGAACAGGATCAGGCGTACAAAGAATCTGTCCTATCCCCCGATGTCGTAAAGATCAGTATTGAAGTAGGTATCGCACAAGGTTGGCGCGAACTTATTGGCGATAGCGGTGTAGCTATATCGCTGGAACATTACGGAGCATCTGCAGATGCAAAGCGTCTGTTTAAAGAGTTCGGTTTCTCGGTCGAAAATGTTGTTGCTCAAGTTAAGAAGGTAATTTAATGAGCGTCCATGAAGTAGCTAACGCTGGCACATCAATCTGGCTCGATGATTTGTCTCGCGCCAAAATCACTGGATTAGATGCTCATTCACTTCCTTCGCGTATCGAACACAGCGGCGTCGTTGGGGTAACGACAAACCCAAGCATTTTCAGCTCAGCAATCAGCGGTGCTGCTGAATACGCCGCAGATATCGCTGCGATGAAAGGTTCGACGGTCGATGATGTTGTAAAGAAATTGACAACTGATGATGTCCGCCAAGCATGTGATTTATTTGCACCAATTTTTTCCAAGAGCAAGGGTTTTGATGGTCGAGTAAGTATTGAAGTTGACCCACGTTTGGCAAGGAATACAGAAGGCACAATCGCTGCAGGTAAAGAGCTGTGGGCGATTATTGACCGTCCCAATGTAATGATTAAAGTTCCGGCAACTATTGAAGGTTTACCAGCGATTACTGCACTGATTGCGGCAGGTATCAGCGTCAATGTGACCCTAATTTTTTCTGTTAAGCGTTACGGACAGGTTATTGATTCCTTTATGAAGGGTTTGGAGCAATGTGAGAATCCTTCACAAGTTCACTCCGTTGCATCATTTTTTGTAAGTCGCATTGATTCGACTGTAGATGGATTACTAAAGAACAACGCTGCGCCCGAAGCACAACCGCTTTTGGGTAAGGCAGCGATTGCAAATGCGCATTTGGCCTATCAATTATTTGAAGAGAAGTTTGGCTCTGACCGTTGGAGTGCACTGACGACTAAGGGTGCTAATAAGCAACGTCCACTATGGGCATCAACCGGTGTAAAAGATCCTGCTTATCCAGATACTCAATATGTCGTTGAGTTAATCGCACCTGAAACGGTTAACACAATGCCTCAATCAACCCTAGATGCGTTAATTGATCACGGAGTCGTTCGTGGAAACACTATTTCTGGAAATTATGCCGATGCCGTCAATGTGTTCAAAGGGTTGTCTGCACTAGGAATCTCCTTAGATCACATTACAACTGAGCTGGAAATTGATGGTGTTAAGAAATTCGCCCAAGCATGGGAAGAACTATTAGAGAATGTAAAGGCTGCCCAACAATCATGATTTCTATCAAAGGTAATGCAACAACTAAAATCGACCGTACTTCAGTGCAGTACAAGGCGCTGCAATCATTCCACGAGCGTTTAAAAGAAAAAGATTCCACTATGTGGGGCGCAGCGGCTCAGGCTGAAGCAGCCATCCGCATGAATTGGATTGATCTGCCTGAAACTACCCGTGATTTGCTTCCACAATTTGATGCTCTTGCTGCGAAGCACCGCGACAAGTCAGCTGTAGTTTTGTGTGGCATGGGTGGCTCCTCACTTGGTCCTGAAGTAATTGCTCAAACATTTGGAAAGGAACTCTTTGTTCTGGATTCAACTGACCCCAACTATGTGGCACATGCATTAAATGTTGATCTTGCTACGACTGTTGTCGTTGTCAGTTCAAAATCTGGCTCGACAATTGAAACTTCATCACAGCGCGCATTGTTTGAAGGTGCTTTTAAAGATGCTGGTTTGAATCCAATTGATCATATGGTTTTTGTGACCGATCCTGGATCTCCTTTGGACAAGCAGGTGCGCGAAGGTGGCTTCACCGTAGTAAACGCTGACCCACATGTTGGTGGTCGATTTAGTGTGCTTAGTCCATTTGGCTTAGTTCCAGCCGCTCTCATCGGTGTTGATGTTTCAGTGTTACTGGACAATGCAAGTGATACTAAAGCTGCTTTCTTCGCGGACTCCCAAATCATGTGCGATATTGCATATTTGTTGACATACGTATCAAATCAGTATGTTGCCTATACAGACCAGGGTTCTGAAATGCCGGGACTAAGTGATTGGATCGAACAATTAGTTGCTGAATCAACTGGAAAAAATCAAGTGGGTCGCTTGCCAGTTGTCGCAGAATCAGCACAGCATGGCTTAGAAGGTGATGCATTCACAATCGCTTTTGCCGGAAATGCAGATCTAGTTGTTGAAGTTGATTTAGCGTCACAATTTATAGTCTGGGAATGGGTAACAGCCTTGGTTGGAGCCGCACTTGCCATTGATCCCTTTAACCAACCGAATGTAACTGAAGCTAAAGAGCAAACATCAGCCCTACTTAATGAGTGGAAGGGTGTACTGCCAGCCTTTACTGGTGATGCCAAAGATGGGGCTGTAGAAATCTTCGGCGAAGGAAGCAGTGCGACGGTTGCGTTGTCTGGATTGATTTCGCAGATTCCAGCAGATGGCTACATCGCGGTGATGGCATATTTAGATCGCAAAGATGATGCTGCAATTGCACAACTGCGCCAGATCCTTGCAAGTAAATCCGGACGTCCTGTGACCTTTGGTTGGGGGCCACGCTTTCTTCATTCGACAGGACAGTTTCATAAAGGTGGACAGCAAAATGGTGTCTTTTTGCAAATTACCGGAGATGTAACAGAAGATATTGCGATTCCGGGACAAAGTTATGGCTTCGAAACATTGCTTGCTGCTCAGGCCCTAGGTGATGGAAAAGCACTTGCTTCAAGAAAATACCCACTACTTCGATTTAATCTTTCAAATCGAGCAATGGGTATCTCTGAATTGCTTTCAGCTGCTAAAGCGCTGTAAGGCTTATTCTTCCTCATCTCCGCGAAGTTTGCGTAAAGCTTCTTCAAGAAGTTTTTCACCTTCGGCATCTGTGCGACGCTCTTTTACATAAGCAAGGTGAGTTTTGTAGGGCACGTTTACTTCTGGGCTAGGTGGATTGCTGCGATCGCGACCTGCCGGGTAGCCACACTTTGGACAATCCCATTCAGCTGGAATAACTACTGTCTCTTCAACGGCAAAAGATGGGCGAACTTCATGTCCTCTTGCACACCAGTAAGAAACGTAAGCACGAGCGATTGAATCACCACGCTCTGCCTCACCCATTGGGCCGGCACCAACACGACTTCCACGAATTGCACTTGCCA
>DAISII010000052.1:0-6676 GCA_036822115.1 Candidatus Planktophila sp. | reverse complement strand
AGCAAACCTTTTCTTTTCATTTTTATCCTTAAGGGGTCAGCGGTCCGGGTTCCATCTGAAACCCGCGTCCCGTGGTGGGTTAATTCTTATGCGAGCGCTTCGCAGGGGCAAGGTCGAACCCATGTAAAAGGTATGTATAACTACAACGATTTGGTAACTACCCCCGTTAAAAAGGGGTTAGTACGCGTGAAGTGCCCGCCGGCGGGAAGACAGCCAGAGTGATGCTGCGGATCCCATCTCCGGTGAAGAGTTCAACCGAAGACTGGTCAACAATGACTTTTAGGTGAAGCTGCCCATTGGTAACTTTATAAGGCGCTTCGTAGTCATCAACAAAAATCGTTTCATTATCGGCGTTGTATCCCAGTTTGACGAAACCTTGAAGCCCGACTGAGCCCGATGTTGGTGCATTAACTTTGAATTCGTACTTAGCATCGCACATTGGTTGTTGAGTTAAAACTATCTCACCATCCACCTTTGTTAACCCAAGTTCGCGCGGGATCGTCATAGCACCTGTCCATGAAGTTTCTGCGTGAACCTTTTTCTGCCAACTACTTAGCCACCCGACAAAAATCCTTTTACCATGCGGTTCATTATTGAAAGTCACGCCAGCATAATTGTCACTCCCGTAATCTAACCAACGGGGTTTGTCTGTTGAATAACGTGGGGTAAAAGTAGTCCCATCAAAATCTCCAATGAAGTATTGAGTTCCGGAAGTATTTTTGATTCCCCCAGGGCTTAACGAAACAATTAGTACCCAGACTTCTTCGCCATCAATAGAAAGTGGGAATAAGTCTGGACACTCCCACTGACCACCAATTGCGCCAACATTTCCAAATTCAGAAAGTGGTTCCCAAATTTTCATATCATTGGATGAATAGAAGCAAACCAGATGTTCATGTGCTTTTACAAGAACCATTAGCCATTTGTCTTGATAACGGAATACTTTGGGGTCGCGAAAATGTTCCATCCCTAAATCAAGAACGGGATTTCCTTCGAATTTAGTAAATGTTCGACCATTATCCGTACTTGTGGCAATGCATTGCGACTGCACTTTATCTTTGTCTCGTGTATAGATGGCGATGATTTCATCACCAACACTGATCGCACTTCCTGAAAAAATAGCGCCATCTTCACCTTCTGGAATTGCAACAGACAACTCTTCCCAATGGAGTAAATCTTTGGAGACTGCATGGCCCCATGACATGTGACCCCAATCCCGCCCAAAGGGGTTGTGCTGAAAAAACATGTGATATTCACCCTTATGCCACACAAGACCATTGGGATCATTCATCCAGTTTTTAGCGGGCGTAAAGTGAAACTTAGGACGATATTCCTTATCAGCTGTCTCGAAATTCACGTTAACCCTTGATTCCTGTAGTCGCAATACTGTTTACAAAGAAGCGTTGCATAGATAAGAACAGAAGAACGACTGGAATTGTAAGAATAGTTAAGTAAGCCATGATCTGACCCCACGCTGTTCCGAAATTCACATAAAAGTACTGTAAGCCGATCATGATTGGCCGGAACTCTTCGTCTTGCACTGTCATCACTGGCCAAATATAAGAATTCCACATCGGCAAGAATGTTAGGACTGAGACTGTTCCAATAGCAGGTCCTGCTAATGGCATTGCGATTTTTCTATAAATCATGAACCACGATGCGCCATCTACAAGGGCTGCTTCATCTAACTCTTTTGGTAGGGATTTGAAATACTGCATAAACAAGAACACAGCTACTGCGTTTGCAATAAAAGGCAGAATTTGGACTTGGTAGTTATTAAAGATTCCTTGAGTGAAATGAAAACCACCTTCAAAGCTAATCCATGGGGCTTTAATCATCATGTAAAGAAGTGGAATCGCTAAAACTTCGAAAGGCAAAATAAGCGTAGAAATAATAACCGCAAAGACAATATTTTTTCCGCGAAACTCCATTCGAGCCAGAACAAACCCAAGCATGCTGTTTATCAAGAGTCCTAATGCCACAGTAATTGTTGAGACCAAAAGTGAATTAAAAATAAATCGCAGTAAAGGGATTCGATCGTAAACACCAACATAGTTATCAAAAGAAATTGGTCCCAATGGTAAAAATGAACGGACCGTTCCAACATCCTGCAGCAAATTAAAGTCCGGCTTCAAGCTAGACATCACCATAAAGACAAGTGGGAATGCAAAAATTATCGTGAAAATGATTGCCCCAAAATAACTAATCAGGCGGCCTATGTTTAACTTCATTGGTCTAACCTCTTTGTCATTGAACGCTGGATAAGAGCAATCACCAATACGAGTACGAAGAAAACAAAGGAAATAGCAGAGCCATAACCGATTTCTTGACGTTGATATCCACGCGTAAATGATTGGAAGACCAAGGTTGAGGTGGAATCAAGGGGCCCACCTTGGGTTAAGACGTTTATTTGTACGAACAATCCCAGAGCAGCAATTGTGATCGTGATCAAGATGAAGACAAATGTATGGCGCAATCCTGGGATCGTTACATGACGGAACTCGTCCCATTTATTGGCACCATCCATCCGAACAGCTTCGTATAGCTCGGCAGGAATAGTTTGCAGACCACCCAGCCAAATAATCATGTGATAACCGACCGCTTGCCAAATAGAAAGACCGATAATTGCAGGCATTGCTGTTTTTGGATTTCCTAGCCAGTCAATTGGTACATAACCTGGCATAAAATTTGAAATGGATTTATTTATCAAGCCATCTTGCTGGTACATAAATCGCCAGAGCATTGAGATAACTACCATGCTAGAAAGTGTCGGAATGAAGTAGACAGTACGGAAAAAGTTTCGGCCTCTTAATCGTTGATTTACTAACAAGGCAAGTACTAATGCCAAACCTGATTGAACAGGTACAACAATTAATGCAAAAAAGAATGTATTTGTTAAGGAACGCCAAAATACTGGATCTCCAGCAACGATGACTTTTATAGAACAATCTTTTTCATTTGCAAATACTCTTTTAAACTCGGATTTTCCGCGTAGATCTTTGCGAGGGCTGTCATCGCGAGTTAATGGGCGCAAAGGCTCGTAAGCTATTTCCCCTGTTTCATCCTTAACGCAACTTCCGTCAGGGTTTTTCTCTGCATGAAGTGTGACCGCAGAAACACCTAATAAGGTTTTAAAGTTACTTAATCCTGTGAAATCTGGATTGGTTGGAGATAACAACTGTGCGTTTGTGAATCCTAAAGTCAGAGCAAGGGAAATGGGCAGAACCGTAAAAATTCCAATCAGGATTAATCCTGGTGCTGCGAGCCATCGCGCTGTTTTGTTTTCCGCTCTTTTTGCGGCGTTCTGCTTTTTTCTAGTTAACTGCACTTCACGCCGCCTTTCAAAGTTGGATTGAGTGTGGGTTGCGGTGTGGCCGCCGTTTTACCGACGACCACACCAGACCCCCTTAAGGTCTTTACTTCTGTCCCTGGACTGCTGCACTAGCCAGCGTTAATTACTACTTCTTCTTTACGTAGTAGTAGTTGTCCTTCAGGTTCTTATCGATCTGATCCACTGCACTATCTAGAGTCTTTTGTACATCAGCACCGTTAATGATGTCTTTTGTAGCAGTCTCATAGATCTTCGCAATCACTGGGTAAGCAGGAGTTGCTGGGCGGATAAGTGCGAAAGTAGCTGAATAGGTAGCAAAGTCTGAGTACTTCGAACCAGGTCCGAAGATCTTTGATGCCTTTGTAGCTGCTGGAGTGATTGGAAGGTTGAATAGATCGTCAGCAAACTTAACTAGGTACTTTGTTTGCAATGCGAACTGCAACCATGCATTTGCGCCGGCTTTGTTTGCACATGTGCTTGAAACAGCCCACTGCCAAGATCCGCCACCGATGTACGCCTTAGTTCCTAGGTTTGGAGGTGGTAGAGCGATGAAGTCATCGCCTAATGCCTTTGCAGCACTTGCTGCGGCCCATGAACCGTTCCACTGGTATGCCATCTTTCCAGCGATGAATCCATTGTCACGCTGATCTGCTGTTTCCTTCTTAGGAGCAAGACCTGATGTGAATAGATTCTGGAACCACTTACCCCATGCAAGTGCAGCAGATCCGTTTAGAGAACCTTCTGCTGTCTTTAGAGTTTTACGGTTGATTAGATCTCCACCAAATGATTGTAGAAGTGGTGAGAAACCGTATGGGTACCACTCACCATCCCAACCAGTACCTAGTGAAAGTGCGTAATCATACTTTCCTGATGCCTTTGCCTTAGCAAGTGCCTCATTGAACTCTGCAAGAGTCCATGGCTTTGCAACTGTTGGGGTACGAAGGCCAGCTTCCTTAATTGTTGACTTGCGTGCAAGTAATGCAATTGCTGCATCGTAGAAACCTGCTGAGTAAAGTTTCCCGCCGTAGCTTCCCTTTACTGAAGTTTGTAGCTTGTCAGTGATTTTCTTATCCACTGTCAATGGGCTTAAGTAGCCTGCATATACCCATGATGGGACAACAGGTGCATCCGTGTCCATGATACAAGGCAAACGATTTGCTGCAGCTGAGGCAACAATTGCATCGTTGTAGTTGATCTGTGGGAATGCTTTAACAGTTACCTTGTACTTCTTCTGAGAAGCGTTGAAGTCCTTAACAACAAGATTTACGTCGGCAAGTTCTGCAGCGTTTCCTCCATTGTGTGTCCACAGCGGAATCTCAACTGGCGCAGCATTTGCAGCTGAAACAGTCACGGGAGCGAGTAGTCCAACGACGGCAACTGCCGCTGTTAAACTGATGCGCCACTTGGATTTCATAGGTTTACCTTTCTATGTGGCGTGACTTCCAATTTGAAAGTCACAACAAGAGGGTTCAACTCTTGTGGTGCTCCTCCTAAGATTTATTTCTTAGGGGGAGCTACCGAATCTCTAATCACCAGCGGGCAAGCAATTACCTGCCCCTGTTGCTTTAGTGGTTCGGAATTCTCGGGATCAATTGCTTCAAGCAATCGCGTTGCTGCCCATGCACCCATTTCAAAGTGCGGAAGTTGAACAGTTGTCAAAGGCGGGCGCAATGCATCCGCAATATTTAGCTGATTATCAAAACCAACTACTGAAATATCTGTAGGGACAGATAGCCCTGCTTCTGCGATCGCTTCGTATGCGCCCATCGCCATACGATCCGTGTAACAAAAAATTGCAGTAGGACGTTCTTTTAATGCAAGCAACTTTTGCGTTCCAGCGTATCCATCAATCGAATTTGCACTTTCGACATCAATAACATAAGCGGGATTAAAATCAAGTTTGTTCGCTTTTAATACATCTTTGAATGCCTTGAGACGTTCGCGACCCGCAATTGTGTTTTCTCTAGTTCCAATATGTGCAATACGTTTATGCCCTTGGTCAACTAAATATTGAACCGCATCAGTTGCGCCTTGATATTCATCTGGCACAACTGAATCAAATTTTTTAGCTGAATCTACACAGTCAAGCAAAATTACTTTTTGGCCTTTTAGGTAATCAGGAGTTTGAATTTCTTGGTGAAACATCGCTGCATAAATGAATCCATCCACATTGCGTTGAATTAGTGAACGTGCAGCTGCTTTCTCCATTGCAGCATCACCATTTGAGTTGACTAACAAAAGTAGCCAACCGTTACGCCATGCGACCTCTTGAGCGCCAGATAACATTGCGCCGGCAAAAGGCGTTGTTGCTACATCGTTTGAAATAATTCCAATTGTTTTACTCTCTTGAGTGCGAAGGCTGCGCGCCACCAAGTTGGGGCGGTAGTTCAAACGCGCAGCAGCTTCTTCTACTCGGCCAGCTAAATCAGCGGAGACTCGACCATCGGCGCGACCATTGAGGACGAGAGAAGCGGTGGCAGAGCTGACGCCCGCGGCTTCCGCTACATCCTTCAAGGTCTTTGCCATGCTTTGCTCTCCTGTGTTAATCGATTAACGTTAATCGATTAACGCAAGGTAGGGCATCTCTTTATCGAGCGCAAGGGTCATCTTGTGAAAATCTGACCTTGTTATCAAATCGTTAGGTACCCAAATATGACCATCCGGGGCTAGCCTCCCCGTATGAACCTCTTCGATGCGCACTCAATCGTTGGCGATTTAGGCCTGATCGGCATCCTGACCATCATCTTTGCCGAGACCGGTCTGCTGGTTGGGCTGGCCTTTCCGGGGGATTCTTTGCTCTTCATCGCAGGTGTTGCAGCCTCGGGATCAGGTGCCGCGATTCTGGGAGGAGCTTCTTTAAATCCAGTTTTATTGTTTGCACTGTCGCCATTTGCAGCGATTATCGGAAGCACAGTCGGTTACTGGTTCGGCGAAAAGTATGGGCGCAAATTATTTGATCGACCTGATGGGCGAATCTTTAATCACCACAAGGTTGCAGCAACTGAAAAGTGGTTAACAAAGTATGGAATTGGTAAAGCTTTAGTTCTTGCACGCTTTGTTCCATTTGTTCGTACCTTGATTAATCCGATGTGCGGAATCATCGGTGTTCCGAAGAAGCAGTTCTTTTTCTGGAACTCGGTGGGTGCGCTTATTTGGACTCAAGGTGTGATCGGTTTGGGATTTGCACTTGGTGATGTACTTGAAGGATCCGTGGACAAATACTTATTGCCGGTTATCGGTTTAATCGTATTTGTTAGCGTTATTCCAGTATTGCTAGAACTCTTTAAAGAGTGGCAATCAAAGCGTTTTAAGAAGTAGTTACAAACCTAAATCCGCTAATTGATA
>DAISII010000051.1:0-6706 GCA_036822115.1 Candidatus Planktophila sp. | reverse complement strand
GTAAATCTTTTGACGATGTTGTTGATTTAATGAAGGAAGCAAATGCGGTCGGTGGTCGCCACGGATTAGGCATGGCAGATCAAATTGAAAACCGAATCATTGAAGCAAAGAGCCGTGGAATTTATGAAGCTCCAGGAATGGCGTTGCTGTTTATCGCTTATGAGCGCCTGATAAGTGCGATTCACAATGAAGACACTATTGCTAACTATCACGCCGAAGGTCGCCGCCTAGGTCGTCTTTTGTACGAAGGTCGTTGGTTTGATCCACAAGCTTTGATGCTTCGCGAATCATTAGTTCGATGGGTTGCATCAGCCGTGACAGGTGAAGTAACTATTCGCATGCGCCGCGGCGATGATTATTCGATTATCAACACATCTGGCCCAGGACTTAGTTATCACCCAGAAAAATTGTCGATGGAGCGCACCGAGAACGCTGCCTTTGGCCCAGTAGATCGCATCGGTCAATTAACAATGCGAAACCTTGATATTGCCGATACCCGCGCTAAGTTAGAGCTGTACCGTGCGCAGGGACAAATCGGTGATGGTGAATTTAAACTAATCGGCGAGATCGAATAACTAGGAGAACAATGCCAAAGAAAACCTTAGTAAAAGTATTTGCGGTTTTGGCCGTACTTGCAATTGGCTTTGCAACAATCACTTCATTTGGAGGGAATAACTCAATGTCAGAATCAACAGCAGGATTGCCAGCAGTAACTGCTAACGCAGGTGAAGCTCCAACAATCACGCCACCAACAGGTGATGCACCTGCAACACTGCAGACTCAAGACATCATTGTTGGTACCGGGGTAGAAGTACTTCCAACATCAACTCTTACAGTTCATTACACATTGATGACTTGGTCTAACGGATCTCTCGTTGAGTCTTCATGGTCTGGCGGACAGCCTGCAACGTTCCCACTATCTGGTGTAATCGTTGGATGGCAAGAAGGTTTGCCAGGTGCAAAGGTTGGCGGACGTCGCTTGCTCGTCATCCCAGCTGACAAGGGATATGGTCCAAATGGTTCAGGTCCAATCGGGCCAAATGAAACATTAATCTTCGTCGTAGACATCATCGCTGTCTCATAACACGCCTTAAACAAAACCCCATCGGCCGCTGTGGCAGGTGGGGTTTTGTGTTTATTCATCATGCGTTCACTTCTGAGATGTACTCTGCCCGCATGAAGAAAGTTTTTGGTGAGTTCTTAGGCACTGCCCTGTTAGTTTCTATTGTTGTTGGCTCAGGAATCATGGCGACCAATCTTTCACAAGATGTTGGCGTGCAACTATTGATCAACACAATCTCAACAGTCTTTGGTCTAGCAGTTTTGATTCAAATTCTTGGGCCAATAAGCGGTGCAAACTTTAATCCGGTCGTAACCATGATTGACTTGATTCAAAAGCGCACGAATATTGCAACCTTTATTCAATATGCAATTGCGCAGACAGCAGGTGCAATAACAGGTGCGATTTTGGCTAATGCCATGTTTAGCCATCCTTTAATTGAAATCTCCACAAAGGCTCGCAGTGGTGGCAACCAGTACTTAGGTGAAATTGTGGCAACCGCTGGGCTAATCCTTATTATCAATTTGATGATCCATCAAGAAAAGACAACTCTGATTCCGGTAATCGTGGCTTCCTGGATTGGCAGCGCGTACTTCTTCACAAGCTCAACATCCTTCGCAAACCCTGCAGTCACTGTAGGTCGAATCTTCTCTGAATCCTTTGCCGGAATCGCACCAGAATGTGTTTTAAAGTTTGTTGCAGCTCAAATTCTCGGCGCCTTAATTGGCCTGGGCCTAACGAAGGTGCTGACCAATGACAAGTAAACCAACCGTTCTCTTTGTTTGCGTCCACAATGCAGGGCGTTCACAAATGGCAGCAGGGTTCATGCGCGAACTTGGTCAAGGCCGAGTAGAAGTACTTTCAGCAGGTAGTGCTCCAAAGGATTCGATTAACCCAATTGCAGTTGAAGCAATGGCTGAAATTGGAATTGATATTGCAAACAACACTCCAAAGGTTTTAACCACAGAAGCTGTTGAAGAATCAGATGCTGTGATCACAATGGGCTGCGGAGATGTGTGTCCGTTCTACCCTGGAAAGCGTTATGAAGATTGGGTGCTAGAAGATCCTGCAGGACAGGGGATTGAGCCTGTGCGTGTGATTCGTGATGAAATCAAGAAGCGCGTTGAACAACTGCTTGCAGAACTTTTAGCTTAATCCTTTTCCTCTAAATACATAGCTACAGAGTTAATGCACCAGCGCTCATCAGTTGGTACGTCATATCCTTCGCCCTTAAAAACATGGCCAAGGTGTGAATCACAGGCGGCGCAACGAACTTCAGTGCGAATGCGTGGAGCAAGTGAACGATCTTCAATCAAAGTAACGGCGTCATCTGCAGTTGGCGCATAAAAAGATGGCCATCCACAACCGCTATGAAATTTAGTTTCGCTTTTAAATAGCTCGGCGTTACATGCTTTGCAGCGGTATGAGCCAACTAATTCAGTGTCGGTATATTCCCCGGTAAAAGGACGTTCAGTAGCCGCGTTACGCAAAACTTCATAGGCAAGATCGCCTACTCGTGCCTTGAGGGCTGCTTCATCTATGTTCACTTTTTCCATGGGGAAACCTTAGAGCAAGAGCGAAATAAGCGTCGTTTACAAGGGCAGAGCCGGACCCACTAAGGGTTTTCAAGGCAATTTCCCAGCCAGAATTTGCCCTATATCCACCGATTGCCCCTATATTTTCTCTAGAAGTTTGATCCGAAGCAGAAGTTTTTCCGAAGTAATGGGGGCAGGAATGAAGAAAGTAATCAAGAGCGGGGCAGTTATCACCGCAGCAATTGCGATCTCACTCGCAGGAACAACAGTTTCATTTGCTGCTGATGCATCTACACCAGTTGTAAAGAGAGTTGCACTATCTCCAGAACAGAAGGCAGCTTTCCAAGCAGCAAAGGCACAATTCAAGGCAACACGCGACGCACGTCAAGCAGCTATTGCAACAGCTAAGGCAAATATCGCTACTGCTAAGAGCAACTTTGATGCAGCTAAGGCCGCTGCAACTACAAAAGAAGCACGCCAAGCAGCTCACGCAGCATTGAAGGCAGCAGTTGCTGCTGCAAAAGCATCTGTACCTGCAAAGCCAACAAAGCCAGTACGTCCTTAGTACTTACTTTATATTTGCGAACTTCGACTTAAGGGTCGCAGCCGATTCACGAAAGCTAATCTAGCTTTTTAGAATTGCGGTTGCGGCCCTTAAGTCTTTTTCAAAGACCATTAACTGCGGCCCATCAAGGGTTTGTGTCAGCGTTGCCTTGATATTGGAATCAACCAGCTTTTGTAACGCCATTTGGGCTTCGATGTAATTGCTTGGAGTTGGCAAAGGCTTGAGCAAACCGTACTGGTCTTTCTTACCCGCTTTGATCGGCGTGATAATCAATTTCTTGTTGCTTGTAAATCCCCACTTCAAAACAAGGATCAGCAAGGCAAGGCCAACAAAGCCGCCAAAGGATTGCAAAAACAATCCGTTATTAATTCCACCCAGCATGTCTTAATCATAATTGCAACAGGAGTAAAACTTCGCATCGAATTGCACATGCATTGTATTTGCATATGCCAAGAGGTCTTGAGAACTATTTCGTAATTCTTGCTAATTTCCTCCACGTAACGAGAGAACCACTCTTGTTAGATCTGAAAACGGAGATAGCTCAATGTCAGTTCTAAATGAAGTTTTAGATGCAAATAAAAAGTATGTTGAAAACTTTGGAGAAAAAGGCACACTAGCTTTGCCACCAGCACGTGGATTTGCAGTACTTACTTGCATGGATGCTCGACTAGATCCAGCAAAGTATGCGGGACTTTCAGAAGGCGATGCACATGTTATTCGTAACGCTGGTGCTCGTGCATCAGATGATGCAATCCGATCACTTGTAATTTCTTACAAACTGCTTGGAACAAAGGAATGGTTTGTAATCCACCACAGCAACTGCGGCATGGAGTTCTTCACAGATGAAATCATGCGCGGACTACTATCAAAGAGTCTTGAGACTGCAGCACTTGGCGAGCAAGGTTTCTATGATGTTGGCAAAGGTCCAGGATCAGATGAAGCGGCATACATCGACTGGCTAACTATTGCCGATCGCAATAAGGCTGTTGTTGAAGATATCGAGCGCATCCGTCGCCACCCATTGGTTCCAAAGAACATTCCAATTCACGGCTTCGTATACGAAGTTGAAACAGGAAAGTTACTTGAAGTTCCAGGAGCTAAGGAAGCTGGCGCAGCAAAGTAGTCGATACAAAGGAAGACACCCTCACGGCTCTCGCGGGGGTGTCTTTTTCTTTTGCCCTGAAGTAATCTCGCCACATGGACGTAGTCACTGATCGTTTATTCCGCCACTTAGCGTGGGCCAATAATTATGTTTTCGACAAAATTGCAGAACAACCAGAAGAGCATTTAAAGCTATGCGCACCTAATGACACATGGAGCGTTGCGGAAATCTTGGAGCACCTAACTGCGTCGCGATATGCCGATTTGTTAGATGGAACCGGGGATATTCCAACGCAGGTCCCAAGCAATAAAGCCGAAGTGCTTGCCCTTAAAGAGTTGTCACACAGCTTCGATGTGCGTCTTAGGGAGTCTGCAAAGAGCCCTGTTGGTTTCGTAGAGTTCCAGCGCGGAGAAAGAACTATCCGCCGTAACCGAGAAACAATTTTGACTCAAAGCATTCATCATGCAACCGAACACCGAGCCCAGATTGCTGGCATATTTGCAAACCATGGATTAAAGGTGATCGACCTGGATGCGATTGATTTGTGGGAGTTTGCCAACTACGAAGGCTTAGGAGACTAAACCAACTCAATTGCCTTGGCGGAACAACTTTCTTTTGAAGTACGTCAGTCGCACCGCGATCTTCGATCTGAATGAAACCTTGGTACCCTTTGGAACAATCGTTCTTTCGATAAAGGGTTGAGAATTCTTAACAACCTTTTCAAAATTCTCCATACTCAATTCATCTTTCAACAATTCTGATTTACTGTAAGAGTCAAACTTTGAGATCTCGATGCCGCTACAATATGGACAGCTAGAGCGAGTATCGGAGACCCTCTTTTGACATCGAGGGTTTAGACATAGGGCCACAATAGGTTCCAATCGCAAAGGAGAATCTGGTCAAGTTAATGGTCAGATTTTAATCTCTAAGAGCCCGACATTCTCCGCGAACCTCGGTTTCACAGGAAGTTCACCAAATTTCTATTTACATCACCCCTAAAATCTGATTTCCTTCGGACTAACTACGGAGAGGATTCACTATGAGTAAAGACCTAGAAGAAGTAACACGCCTGATCAATCTATATATCGAAGGTGCTGGAAAAGGTAATGCTGACAAGCTAAATGAAGCATTCCATTCAAGTGCTCGCTGGTTCGGCACGATGGGCGGAACCGATTACGATGTTGATAAAACAGGATTTGTTGCGCTGATGGTTGAATCTCCAGCAGATGGCGGTCAGCTAAAGGCGGAAATCACAGACATCCAAATTGATGGAACTGTTGCAGTTGTGACAGTTAAAGAAGAAGGTTTCTGGGGAACTCTCTCATTTACTGACTACTTCACGCTTTCAGTTCTAGAAGGTCGTTGGCAAATCACTAATAAGACATTTGCCCACACAGGTGGAGAGCACGCATAAATTAGCGAAGACCATAAATTAAAAAGGACTGGGGCAAATCGCCTCAGTCCTTTTTAACTGGCTCTACACAGAACTCGAGACAAACCATCGCCACGTTCTGAGAAAACAGAAAGCAATCCCATTCTCCTTTAGACTCAGTGAGTGAATATTGACATCGTTCTCATCTGCTCTTTACTGATCGCCTTGGCCGGGATTGCCTACCTCATTAGAAGTATTCGAGCGTTGCATCGAAAAATTAATCGCAACGCCGATCGGATCTCCAGAGAGCTATCGAGTCAGACAGCACGGATCAAGGAAGAGATCGGCCATGCTTATCATCAGGTCGAGGCCATTGAGCAACTTCTCCCTCTGCTGAAGTTGACCGCCCCGTTGCCACCATCGCGTGGTTGGGCTGCATCGCCAGATTTTCTTTTAGCACTCGCGCATGTCACGCAAAGGATTAAACCAAAGTTGGCAGTTGAACTTGGCTCAGGGACTTCGACATTAGTTCTAGCAAAATCTGGGGCGAAGAGAATTATTAGCCTCGATCATTCGGTTGAATTTGGGACCCAAACTAGAGAGATGCTGCTCAGCCACGGTGTTCGCGGAGTCGATATTCGAATCAACGATCTTGAAAGTTATCCGCAAGGCTATAAGTGGTATGCACAATCCTCATTTAAGGGATTGGCAAAGATTGACCTTCTGGTGATTGATGGACCGCCAAGTTCAACAAATGCTGATGCGAGATATCCAGCTCTGCTACATCTGGTGCCTCTACTCTCGCCAAAAGCCACAATTATTCTCGATGATGTTTTCCGCGAGGAAGAACGCAAGTTAGCCGATGCCATAGTTGCAGCGCTTCCAGGCCATGAGATGAGAATTCTTTCGCACGAAAAAGGAACGGCAATTATCTCTCCTAGGTCTGGAAAGTAAGACTTTTCCGCGATTCGCTTTTTGATCTTCTTGTAGAAAAGCAAGTAATGGAACTTGATCTCTTCTCGGGCTTACTTTCGTAAGTGGGTGGTGAGGGACTCGAACCCCCGACCCGGTG
>DAISII010000050.1:0-6828 GCA_036822115.1 Candidatus Planktophila sp. | reverse complement strand
TGAAAGTTGTGTTGGCTTGCGCTGCGCAAGATGTGGAAGTTCGACAAGCTCTAATACCTTGTTTACATCTGCATCGACGTTTTTGATTCCACGACGGCGAAGACCAAATGCAATGTTCTCAAAAATAGTTAAATGAGGAAACAATGCATAGTTCTGAAAAACAGTATTAATCGGGCGCTGATATGGACGTTTAGTCGTGATATCAGTTGACCCTAAATGAATACTGCCAACAGTTGGTTCTTCCAACCCAGCGATCATTCGCAGAGTTGTTGTCTTGCCGCATCCTGAAGGCCCAAGTAATGCAAAGAATGAGCCTTCAGGAATTGTTAATGACAAATCATTAACTGCGGTGAAATCTCCATACGTCTTTGTAATACGCGTCAGACGTAAGTCGCCGTGCGTTGCAGATGAAACGTCCGCCACTAGTTGCCGGCGGCCTTCTGGAATGCTTCGGTCCAAGAAGTTTCTTCTGCTGGGGTAAGTGAGCGGAAGACGTTAAGTCTCTTTGACATTGCATCATCAGGGAAGATGAATGGGCTGCTCGCAAGTTCTGGAGCAATCTTTTCCATCTCAGCCTGTGCACCCTTAACTGGGCACACATAATTAACGTATGCAGCAACTTCGGCAGCAATTGCTGGCTCGTAATAGAAGTTGATCAACTTCTCAGCGCTTGCCTTACCTTCTGCAGATGCTGTTGAAGGAATCATCAAGTTATCACCTGAAATTGTTCCGCCTGACTCTGGAATTGCAAAGTCAAACTTTCCTTCATTTTCTGCCTTCAAGATGAACATATCGCCAGACCAGCCGATAACAGCTGTTGCATCTCCTGATGTGAGATCTTCAGCGTATTCATTGCCCTTTACGCCACGAATCCAGCCATCTTTAATCTGCTTAGCCATGTAATCAACTGCGTTCATGTACTGATCCTCAGTCACAGTCTGCAGATTTACGCCCTGTGCAAGAAGAATGATTCCGATTGTGTCGCGCATTTCTGACAGAACAACAATCTTTCCCTTGTTCTGTGGTGCAAATAGTTCTTCAAGCGTGGTGATTCCATTTGGATTCTTTTCAGTGTTCCAACCAAATCCAGCCATGATGCCCTGCCATGTCATTGATTGCTCACGGTTAGGATCAAATGATGGTGATGCTAGTGAATCAAGAATGTTTGACTTGTTAGGAATATTTGCTGCATCAAATTTTTGTGTGTATCCAAGTCGGATCCAACGTGCAGCCATCCAGTCAGTTGGTGTGACTACGTCATAACCAATGTCCTCACCCAACTTAAGCTGAGCTTGAACCTTTCCATAAAATTCATCGTTGTCGTTGTAATCTTCAAAGTACTGCGCCGTGATACCAGTTTGCTCTGAGAACTTATCAAGTGTTGGGTACTTCTTTGTATCTTCGTCGTAATCAAGATAAAGAGGCCAGTTGCCCCAACGAACAGAATTAGCGCCATCTGCAGAATCAGATCCGCCACATGCCGCAAGTAATCCTGCCGCACCTAAACCGCCTGCGCCCGCGAGTACCGCGCGACGAGAAACCATTGCACCTAGAACTGATTTTGCCTCTGGTGAGAGTGAACTTTCTTTTGACATACTGATTTACTCCTTAAGGGTTAAGCACAAGCTAGTTGTCGGATTACCGAGCCTCAAGCTTTCTGTGGGTTGTGGGTTGATAGATAGGGTCGAACAGGGGGAAATACTACGCCCCCAGATTACTCATTACATGCTTAATTCGCGTGTAATCCTCAAATCCATATGCTGAGAGATCCTTGCCATATCCCGACCGCTTGAACCCGCCATGTGGCATTTCGGCAACGATCGGAATGTGGGTGTTTATCCAGACGCAGCCAAAGTCAAAGGCCTTGGCCATGCGCATTGCGGTTCCGTGGTTGGTGGTCCAGACACTTGAAGCAAGACCGTACTCCACGCCGTTGGCCATGGCTACAGCTTGGGCCTCATCGCTGAATTTTTGAACGGTAATAACTGGCCCGAAGATCTCTTTCTGAATCAGCTCATCTGATTGTTGTAACCCTGCAACAACTGTTGCTGGGAAGAAGAATCCTGGGCGATCAAGGGCGCTGCCACCTGTCATGACCTGGGCATGTGCGGGAACCCTGGACAAAAGATCCTCAATTCGTGCCAGTTGATTCGCATTGTTAACTGGCCCTAAGAAGACATCCTCATCAGCAGGTGCGCCAATCGCTATCTGTTTGGCTTGCTCAGTGATTAATGTGACAAATTGATCATAAACAGAGTCTTGAACAATCACACGTGTTGCAGCGGTGCAATCTTGACCAGCGTTGAAGTAACCAGCAATTGCAATCGCTTCTGCGGCCGCTGCTAAATCTGCATCTGCAAAAACAACAACGGGTGCCTTGCCACCTAGTTCAAGGTGAACACGCTTTAACTGCTTCGCAGCAGATTCAGCAACTTTTATTCCAGCTGCGACTGAGCCAGTAATTGCAACCATGTCTGGGCGTGTGTGATTTACAAGTGTTGCACCTGTCTCGCGCTCGCCACATACAACATTGAAAACTCCTGCTGGTAAAAATTCCGCCATTAAATTGGCCATCCATACAGTCGATGCAGGTGTTGTATCACTTGGCTTAAGCACAACAGTATTGCCAGCGGCAATTGCTGGTGCCCACTTCCAGACCGCCATCATCATTGGGTAATTCCACGGGGTTACCTGACCAATAACTCCAACAGGTTCGCGGCGAATCATTGACGTCATGCCAGACATGTATTCGCCTGCAGATTTTCCTTCAAGATTTCGTGCTGCACCTGCAAAGAAGCGAATCTGATCAACCATCGGTGGAACTTCTTCGGTAGTTGTCAATGAAATTGGCTTGCCCGTGTTTTCACATTCAATAGCAATAATTTCTTCAGCACGTTCTTCGATCGCATCAGCAATTTTTAACAACACACGTTGGCGTTGCGATGGAGTTGAATCGCGCCAATCTGGGAATGCATCACTTGCCGCTTTAAATGCTGCATCAATATCTGCCGCATTTGACTTAGGGGCTGTTGCAAAAGGTTGCCCTGTCGCTGGATTTACAAGGGTTGTGGTTTCACCTGAAGTCGAATCGACAGATTTACCATTTACAAAGTTGCTGAGCTTTTTCATGTGCCCGAGCCTAGCAATTTCCTTGCGTTCTAACTAGTAGGCGAAACTTTCTCGGCAGCTGCCAACTGGCCACATGCACCATCAATTTCGCGGCCGCGGGTATCGCGCACCGTTACTGGCACACCATAACTTTCTAGAATGCGAACAAACTCGGCTTCGTCCTCGCGACGAGAAGCGGTCCACTTGGATCCCGGTGTTGGATTAAGCGGAATTAAATTAACATGTGCATTTCGGTTTTTTAGTAGGCGTCCCAATAAATCTGATCTCCAGGATTGATCATTGATATCCCGAATAAGTGCGTACTCGATGGAGTATCGACGCCCCGTTTTCTTTTCATAGGCATCTGCTGCCGCCAGAACTTCTCGAATGTTGTAACGATTGTTGATTGGGACAAGTGAATCGCGAAGTTCGTCATCTGGGGTGTGAAGTGAAACTGCCAATGTGCAGTTGATGCCCTCATCCATTAGCTTTTCAATACCGTTTACTAGACCAACTGTTGAAACAACAACCGAACGTGCAGATATTCCTAAACCATCAGGGTTTGCATCAGTAATATTGCGCAAGGTTCGAACAACTGCGTTGTAGTTCGCTAGTGGTTCGCCCATTCCCATAAACACAATATTTGAAAGGCGCGTTGGTCCGCCTGGTAATTCACCATTAGCGCAAGCTCGGGCCGCTGCAACAATCTGATCTGTAATTTCAGCAGCAGATAAGTTTCGTGTAAGACCCGCCTGGCCCGTTGCGCAAAATGGGCAGTTCATACCGCAACCAGCTTGTGATGAAATACAGACAGTTACGCGATCTGTGTAACGCATCAAAACACTTTCAACTAAAACTCCATCGTGTAGCTTCCACAAATCTTTTCTGGTCATACCGTTATCAGTTGTGCGAGTTGTTACTAACTGAATCATTTGCGGTGTTAGCGCATCGGCAATTGATTGACGCTCTGCCGCAGGAATATCAGTCCACTCTTCAGGATTACTTGAAAGATGACTGAAGTAATGAGTTGCTACTTGGGTAGCTCTGAATGGTTCAAAGCCAAGCTCTTTTGCAAAGGCCTTACGCTCGACAGGTGAAAAATCAGCTAAATGCTTAGGCGCTTTTTTGCGCTGAACCGGCTCATCAAAGACCAGTTTTACCTCAGGAACTTGTCCGCTCACAAGAAGTGCTTTACTAATTCAAGTGCCAACCACATGGCAGGTGCCGATAAAACAACTGAATCAAGACGATCTAACATCCCGCCGTGACCAGGCAGCAGCGTTCCCATATCTTTTAGACTCATATCGCGCTTCATTGCACTTTCGATTAAATCACCACATGTTGCTGTAAATACAATCATTAGGCCAACAATGATGCCGATCCACCAATCCATATCCATGATGTAGTTAAAGGCTAAACATCCGCCGGCAACTGTAAAGATTATCGAGCCAATTAGACCTTCCCAGGTTTTCTTGGGAGAAATTGTTGGAACAAGCGGATGCTTTCCAAGTAAAACACCGACGATGTATCCGAAAGTGTCATTGCATCCAACTAAAACCATAAATGTCATGACGCGCTGAAAACCTGTGTTTGGAATTGCCAACAGAATTAAAAAGCCGGCCAAAAATGGCAAATACAATAAGGAAAATGTTGTTGCGGTTGCTTTTGCTACAAATCCTTCGGGTCCTTGGATTAAGGCGCGAATAAGAAGCAGCGGGATTGCAATAGCTGTTGCAACAGCTAATCCCCCAACTCCGCCGTTCCATGCTGCGTATGCCGACCCTATTGCCGCAATAGTTAGCCCATTGAAAGAAATGTAGATAGATCTAGCGGCAAAAGCTCGAACGATTTCTCGCAATCCTAAGATCACAGCGACCGCAACGAGGATTGCGAAAATTTCACGCTGATATGACAAGGTAAACCAAACAAGTCCGATCAATGACAAGCCAACGCCAATAGATGGCAATAGCTTTCGCCCTGCCTTCTTATTGATCGCTTCGTTGATCGAATGTAGATCAGACATAACTGAACCCCTTAAACCTCGAGGAGTTCAACCTCCTTGTGCTTAAGCAACTCATCAATTTTTGCAACGTGATCAGAAGTTACCTTTTCAAGTTCCTTTTCACCACGTGCTAGATCATCTTTTCCAATGTCGCCATCTTTTTCCATCTTTTCCATCGCTTCTTTTGCTGCACGACGGATATTTCGCATCGAGATCTTTGAGTCTTCAGCTTTGCCCTTAACTACTTTGATGAAATCCTTGCGACGCTCTTCAGTTAATTGTGGGAAATTAACACGAATTACAACACCGTCATTGCCAGGGTTTACGCCTAAATCTGATTCGCGAATAGCCTTTTCAATAGCAGCCATAGCCCCTTTATCAAATGG
This sequence comes from Candidatus Planktophila sp., assembly GCA_036822115.1. Lineage (GTDB taxonomy): Bacteria > Actinomycetota > Actinomycetes > Nanopelagicales > Nanopelagicaceae > Planktophila. The sequence continues at coordinate 1,332 of DAISII010000050.1, read as the reverse complement.
AGAAATAAGAGCCATACGTGCTTCTGGTACTTGAATCGAAGCAAGTTGTGACAAGGCGGTATAGGTACCGTAGTAATCAACCATTACCTTATTGAAAAGTGATGGATGAGCGCGACCAGTGCGAATAGTGGCGAAGTCATCTTTTGCAACTTCAACCGCTTTATTCATCTTTGTTTCAGCCTCTTTTAGAGCGCTTGCTACATCTGCCATGGTCCCTGCTCCTCTTACTACTTCTAACTACAAGCCTGTCGCTTATGCGACAAGAGTTCCAATTGTTTCTCCGCGAACTGCTCGTGCAATGTTTCCGTTTTCCATTAAGTCGAATATAACGATCGGCAGTTTGTTTTCGCGGCACAGTGCAAATGCTGCAGCATCTGCTACTGCTAATGACTTTGAGAGAACTTCATCGTATGTGATGGTGTCGTACTTGGTTGCAGTTGAATCCTTCTTAGGATCTGCGCTGTAAACACCATCGACACCGCTCTTAGCTAATAGCAGCGCTTCGGCACCAATTTCAAGTGCGCGTTGAGCCGACACTGTGTCAGTTGTAAAGAAAGGCATTCCTGCACCAGCGCCAAATATCACGACGCGACCTTTTTCAAGATGGCGAATTGCGCGCAATGGAATGTATGGCTCTGCAACTTGACCCATTGTGATCGCTGTCTGAACGCGGGTTTGAACACCCTCTTTTTCCAGAAAATCCTGAAGTGCTAGACAGTTCATAACTGTTCCGAGCATTCCCATGTAATCGGCACGAGAGCGATCCATTCCGCGCTGTGAAAGTTCTGCTCCGCGGAAGTAATTACCGCCACCAACAACGATCGCTACCTGTACGCCACTGCGAGCAACGTCTGCGATTTGTTTTGCAATATCTTGCACAACATCAGGATCAACACCGATGCCTTTAGCTCCACCAAAAACTTCTCCAGAAAGTTTAAGGAGCACTCTCCGATACGTACCTCGTGTACCGGGCATGAGTGCTCCTCAATCTTTTTAATACTTGGCTTTAGTTCTGGTTTCTTGACCTAAGTCTAAGCGATCCGACCTAGTCCTTATTGACCCACGCGGAAGCGATGGAAGGCCTTAACAGCTGTTCCCGCCTCATCGAGGATCTGCTTAACAGTCTTCTTTGCATCCTTAGCGAAAGACTGTTCGATTAAGGAAACTTCCTTAACAAAACCAGCCACTCGGCCTTCGATGATCTTTGAAAGAGCAGCCTCAGGCTTGCCCTCTTCGCGCGCTGTCTCTTCTGCGATACGGCGCTCGTTTTCAATTAAATCAGCAGGAACTTGTTCGCGATTAACAAACTGCGGCGCAAATGCTGCAATGTGC
>DAISII010000049.1:0-6866 GCA_036822115.1 Candidatus Planktophila sp. | reverse complement strand
CGATCACGGAAAGCTATTCGCTACCCTCGCCGGAACAGGTCGAACAGTATCTTTTGGGCCTGCATTGAAGCAAATTGAGGCTTAGGAATGACCATCAAAAAGGCTTGTAACTGATCCATCCTCAAAGACCTCGCGTATTGCGCGGCCCAGAAGTGGAGCAATTGAAAGCACGGTCAAATTGTCGAACTTCTGATCCTCTGTAATTGGCAGAGTATTTGTTATAACGACTTCAGATGCACGGCTATTTTTCAAGCGGTCTACGGCTGGGCCACTAAACACCGCGTGCGTCGCAGCGATAATTACATCTGCTGCACCTGCATCAAACAACGCATCAACAGCCTTTGTGATTGTGCCAGCTGTATCGATCATGTCATCGATAACTACGCATGTTTGTCCCACAACATCACCAACTACGCGGCCTGTGATTGATTCATTAGGAACGCGTGGATCACGGGTCTTATGAATAAATGCAATCGGACAGCCACCAAGCAGATCTGACCAACGCTCTGCAACACGAACTCGGCCTGAGTCAGGGGAAACAATTGTTAAACGAGTGCGATCAACTTTGCTGCCAACATAATTTGCAAGCATCGGCAAGGCAAATAAGTGATCTACGGGACCATCAAAGAAGCCCTGAATCTGTGAGGTGTGTAGATCCACCGCCATCAAACGATCGGCACCTGCGGTTTTGAAAAGATCAGCTATCAAGCGAGCTGTGATTGGTTCGCGACCACGGCTTTTCTTATCCTGTCGTGCGTAACCATAAAAAGGTGTAACCACTGTGATGCGCTTTGCAGATGCGCGCTTCAAAGCATCAATCATGATCAACTGCTCCATGATCTGCTTGTTAACTGGATCTGTGTGACTTTGAATAACAAATGCATCGCAACCGCGAACTGATTCTTCGAAACGAACAAATATTTCACCGTTTGCAAAATCATAGGCAGACATTGGTGTTAACGGAATGCCAAGCTCGGCGGCTACTTCATCAGCTAGTTCGGGAAATCCGCGGCCTGCGAATAGGCGCAATCTCTTTTCAGAAGATAAACGGATCTCGCTCATGTTTTAGCCTTTCCTATTTCTTCTTTTGGCTGGAACTTGCTGCGGCGGCTTGTGCGGATTTACTTCCTGCGCGCTTGCGCAGAACCCAATCTAATACATTTCTTTGCTTTGCTCGGCCAACACCAATAGCGCCGGCCGGAACATCTTCGGTAATCACTGATCCAGCTGCTGTATATGCACCATCTCCGATTGAAACAGGCGCAACAAGCATTGTGTCGCTCCCGATTCGGACCTGGTCACCAACTGTTGTGTGATGCTTTTCAACACCGTCATAATTAACAAAGATTGTTGCTGCGCCAATGTTGCTGCCTTCACCGATTGTTGCATCGCCAACATAGGACAGATGTGGCACCTTTGATCCGTTTCCAACGACTGCATTTTTCATTTCAACAAATGCGCCGGCCTTTGTTGCATCACCGAGCTGGGTTCCTGCTCGCAAATAAGTAAATGGACCGACTGTTGCGCCCTCGCCAATCACGGTTTGGGTGGCGATTGATTCGAGAACCTGAGCACCTTCTTTAACAACACAATCTGTCAATGTCGTGCGCGGTCCAATAACAGCCCCTGCTGCAATCTTCGTGGACCCAAGAAGGGCGGTACCCGGATGCAGAGTCACATCATTCGAAATGTGAACAGTTGCATCAATCCAGGTTGTTGTTGGGTCAATTATTGTGACACCTGCCCGCATCCATTCATCATTGATGCGATCGCGCAGCATTGCGGCACTTTCGGCTAATTGCACTCGATCGTTGACGCCAAGGGTTTCAGTGAAATCATCAATCATGATTGCAGCAATTGATTCGCCGGCAGCTTTTAAAATTCCGATTACATCAGTTAAATACAGTTCGCCCTGTGCGTTTGCATTTGTTAACTGCCCAATTGAAGCAGCTAGCTTTTCACCATCAAATGCGTACACACCACTGTTAATTTCGTAGATGAATTTTTCATCATCTGTTGCATCTTTTTCTTCAACAATGCGCAGTAATTCGTCGCTGTCATCGCGAATAATTCGTCCATAGCCTGTTGGTTCTGGATGTTCGGCAGTTAAGACAGATGCGGCAAATTTTCCTGCTGCATGTGCTGCGACAAACTGTGCCAAAGAATCACCTGTAAGCAATGGAGTATCTCCAGCTAAAACTAAGACTGTGCCTTTCGGGGCCTTACCTGCGAGCGCTAACTGAGCAGCATGTCCTGTGCCGCCGCGGTGTTCCTGGAAGACAGTTGTTGCCTTCGGAGAAATGTGTGCAATGTGCGCTTCAACCGCTTGGCGACCAGAGCCAACAACGATTCGAAGTTCGGTTGGATGTATGTGATCAACTGCGTTAAGAACATGTCCGAGTAGCGAACGTCCTGCAACGCTGTGAAGAACCTTAGGAGTTGCCGACTTCATGCGTGTGCCTTCGCCTGCGGCTAGGACAATCACGGTTTGTACGGTCACGAGTGAAGTCTATTGCTTAGGTTTCCTAGATAGCTCCGCCATTCCTAACGGCTTCGCTTGTCGCTCCGCCACCAGGTATCGATCCTGGACCCTGGGCTTCAAAGGCCCATGTGCTAGCCACTACACAATGGCGGAACGCATATTCTCCCTCATAAATGGTGGTGCTTGTGACCAACTGCGCCCCGATTAGGAGATTACTTTCGCCCCCGCCACAGGGCCATATGCCCGCACAACGCTGCCAACTACCCCGCTGGCCGTTAATGCGACCGTTAAATCAAGGCCCGCATCAACGTCGGCAACTAAGAATGCAACGGTTGGACCCGAGCCAGAAACTATTGCACCTAGGGCGCCGTATTCCTGACCAACATCTAAAACTAACCGTAATGCCGGACGCAATGAACATGCAGCTGCTTGTAAGTCATTAACAAGTGCCTTACCTACTTCGGGTGCATCGGCTGCCAAAAGTGCCTGCATTAATGTTTCATTTGTTTGAGGTTGAATTATTTCTAGTTCGGCGCGTAAGCGATCACACTCTGCGTAAACAGCTGGTGTTGATAATCCGTGTGTGGAAAGTGCGAGCACCCAGTGATAGGTACCACGTGATAACGCTGCGGTTAATTGATCTCCACGCCCTGTTCCAATTGCAGTTCCACCACTTAACATAAATGGAACATCACTACCAAGTTGCGCGGCAATCTCGACCATTTCTTCACGCGACATTCCGAGTGAGTACAGGTAATCAATACCGACAATGGTTGCTGCAGCATCTGCGCTACCGCCCGCCATTCCGCCAGCAACCGGAATTGATTTCTTGATCTCGATATGTGCATCAACAGTTAAGTCATACTCTTTTGAAATGAGAGCAACTGCTTTTGCCGCCAAATTATTTGCATCCGCCGGAACACCATGAGTTTGCTCGCCCGATATTGCAATCGTTAATCCAGCACCAGGTTCGGACAACTTAATTGTGACATCATCAAAAATTGAAATTGCCTGAAAAACTGAGACCAGATTGTGATAGCCATCGGCCTCTTTGGGCCCAACAGATAATTGAAGGTTGACCTTTGCAGGCACGCGCACGGTCACACTTTTTACTGGCATGCGGTGACCCTATAACTGCAATTAGAAAATGTCAGGTGCAACGGCTGCAATCTTGCAAAAAGATTCAACCTGTAAAGCTTCGCCCCGAAGTGTCGGGTCAATTCCGGCCTTAATCAAAATAGCTTCAGCCGCAGAAGATGATCCATAAAGGCTAGAAAGGGCTGATCTCAGCATCTTTCGGCGTTGTGCAAAGGCAGCATCAATAATCGTAAAGACTTTTTCACGCGATTCTTCGCTGCCTGCTGTTGCGCGGCGGGTAAATCCAACTAACTTTGAATCCACATTAGGGGCTGGCCAAAAGATTGATCGCGACACTGTTCCGACATTTTTTACATCAGCCCACCATGCCGCTTTAACGCTCGGGATTCCGTACTCCTTGCCACCAGGTTTTGCTGCTAACCGATCTGCAACTTCGGCTTGCACCATCACAACACCCGTGCGCAGCGTTGGAAACTTTTCTAGTAGGTGAAGCAACACGGGGACCGAAACGTTGTATGGCAAGTTGGCAACTAAAACCGTTGGTGCAACTGGCAGCTCATTAACAGCTAGTGCATCCTTATTTATAACAGTTAAGTTTTCTGGATGCTCAAAATGTTGTGCAACTGTTATTGGCAGCTGTTGTGCCAGACGGGGATCAATCTCGACTGCAATAACAGAGTGTGCAACTTCTAACATGGCAAGTGTTAATGACCCAAGACCTGGTCCAATTTCTAGGGCAATGTCAGCACTTGTTACACCTGCGGTACGAACAATCTTGGTACAAACATTTGAATCAATAACAAAGTTTTGCCCTAGCGACTTAGATGGCTTCAAATCTAACTGCGCTGCAAGTTCGCGGATTTGTGCCGCACCTAGCAATGTCATGGTGCGAAAGAGCCAAAGATACGTTCGGCGTTATCGCCCAGTGCTATTGCCAGCTCTGCTAAATCTTGATTTCGTTCTGCTGCCATCGCTCGTACAATCGTTGCAATCTGCGCGGGTGTATTGCTAGCGCCTCGATGTGGGGCTGGTGATAAGAATGGCGAATCAGTTTCGACTAATAATTGATCAAGCGGTACCAGCTTTACCGCATCGCGCAAAGCAGGCGCGTTCTTAAATGTTAAGGTCCCAGCAAATGACAGGATGTAGCCGCGCTCAATACAGGTTTTAGCCATATCGACATCGCCTGAAAAACAGTGAAAGACAGTCTTTTCAGGGGCTCCGACTTCTAGTAGCACGGATAGCACATCGTCATGCGAATCACGATCATGGATAACTAAGGCTTTCTTTGTCTTCTTAGCTAATTCAATGTGCCACTTAAATGATTCCTGCTGCCGCTTTCGAAGTTCGGGCGGGGTGCGGAAGTAATCCAACCCTGTTTCACCAATTGCTCGTACCCGTGGGTGCTGAGCAAGTTCTTCGATAATTTTTAAATCAGCTTCAAGATCTGCAACAACTGGAGCTTCATTTGGATGTAACGCAACCGCAGCTAAAACAGTTGTGTTCCATTTTTCAGCTGCTTGTACACACCATTTAGATTGCTCTGCTGAATAACCAACTTGCACAATTCGATCAACATTGACAGATCGTGCTTCGGCTATGACATCTGCTACCTCTTGAGAATCAAATGCGGCATCGGTAACGATCTCCATGTGTGCATGCGCATCAACTGTTGGAACCGGCAAAGGTTCTGGCAACGGCGCGCGAGTTCTGTCGATATCGCGATTATGGCGATCAGCCATTTTTTATGAGGCTGGAGTTTCTAGACGTGGGAACAAAACCGGTGTCTTTGTAACTGTTGCACCCACTGGTAGCTGTCCCCATGTTGCAACTTCTGAAATCTTTTGTGCAGACAAATCTCCAAGTGCTGCTTGTGCCCCAAGGCTCTGCCACAAGATCTCGCAGGTTTGTGGCATTACTGGGTGCAGCAATACCGCAAGAGCGCGCAGAGATTCAGCGGTGTTATACAAAACCTCTTCGAGCACTGCTTGATTGGCAGGATCCTTTGCAAGAATCCATGGCTCTTTAATTGTTACGTAACCATTTACCTGCTTACAAAAATCCATGATCGCCAAAATTCCGCCTTGGAAATCAAGTGCGCACATTGCAGCATCAGCTTTTTCAACAGTCTCCTTTAACGCCGCTTCTAATCCTGCATCTTTACTTTCCGCTGGAAGTGAGCCTGCGCAGTACTTTTCAACCATTGCCGCGCTGCGAGAAGCCAGATTTCCAAAGTCATTTGCTAACTCTGATGTGTATCGGGCGCTCATATCTTCCCAAGAAAAGGATCCGTCTGTTCCAAATGGAATTGCACGCAAGAAGTAATAACGGAAGGCATCGATTCCAAAGTGATCGGTGATGTCCTTAGGAGCAATACCGGTCAGCTTGCTCTTACTCATTTTTTCGCCGCCGACTAATAACCAGCCATGTGCAAAAACTTTCTTCGGCACAGCAAGACCTGCAGCCATCAACATCGCCGGCCAAATAACTGCATGGAAACGCAAAATATCTTTACCAACAAGGTGAACATCTGCTGGCCAGGTTTGGGCAAACTTTTTGCCACCTTCAGAATCTGGTGCATCTGTTAATCCAACGGCAGTTGCATAGTTAAGTAATGCATCAAACCAAACATACACAACTTGATCGGTATCCCACGGGACAGGAATTCCCCAATCAAATGTGGAACGGGAAATTGAGAGATCGGAAACGCCACCTTCTAGAAAAGATACAACCTCGTTGCGTGCACTTTCTGGTTGGCAGGCCTCAGGATTATTTTTGTAATGAGCAAGTAGTGGTTCTACAAAAGCAGATAGTTTGAAGAACCAATTGTTCTCATTTACTAATTCAATAGGCTTGCTGTGAATCGGACAGCACTTAGCCCCATCTATATCGATTAGATCACCAGGGAGCTTGAACTCTTCACAGCCAACGCAATATGGACCTTCATATTTGTCTGCATAAATGTGGCCAGAGTCTTTAAGAGATTGTAAAAACTTTTGTACTCGTTCGGTGTGACGCTTTTCAGTGGTGCGAATGAAATCATCATTAGCAATATTTAAGTGTTCCCAATTTGGCTTCCACGCCTCTTGAACCAACTTGTCGACCCATGCTTGAGGAGCGACATTATTGTGCTCAGCGGTGCGCATAACTTTCTGGCCATGTTCATCTGTTCCAGTTAAAAACCAGACTGACTCGCCCTTTTGTCTATGCCAACGGGTCAAAACATCGCCGGCAACGGTTGTGTAGGCATGCCCAATATGAGGGGCATCGTTGACGTAATAAATCG
>DAISII010000048.1:0-7154 GCA_036822115.1 Candidatus Planktophila sp. | reverse complement strand
GGCGAGCTGTGTAGACAGATTTGGATTCAAACTCTTGAAGAGTTACAAATTTAAGGTTGGAACCAGGAGCCAAGTAAATCTCTAGATCCTCCGCCAAAACAGTATCGGTCGTGTTTTCGACGATCACAGTTGCAACTGCGTGTGTTCCAAGTGAAATACGAACACGTGAGAATTCAACCGTGTCTAGCCCGCCTACTGAGCGACCCAAGAAGATCGGCTCAGAGAGCTCGCTATTTGCTGCAATAGCAAGGTGTGCAACTGCACTCGATGCTCCTCTTATCCGTTCAATGATGACATCATCGGATGCAGATAGAGGCTCTAAGTTTTCACGAGTAAATGTAACTCCAGATGGCAGTGCAGTCTTTGTAACCAATGATTCGCGATCTGATTGAATCGCTGTTCCATCATGAAGTCCCCGAAGGCGTTTTAGAGGTGTGAAACGCCACGCCTCTTCTCTCCCCGTCGGAGTTAAGTAGTTAGTAGTTAAAACAGACATTAACCGACAGCACCTTCCATCTGGAGTTCAATCAATCTGTTGAGTTCGAGTGCATACTCCATCGGAAGTTCGCGAGCAATTGGTTCGATAAACCCACGAACAATCATTGCCATTGCTTCATCTTCATTAAGACCGCGTGACATCAAGTAAAACAGTTGATCATCACTAACTTTTGAAACAGTAGCTTCGTGACCCATAGAAACATCATCTTCACGGATATCTACATAAGGATAAGTGTCAGAACGAGAAATAGTGTCTACCAATAGAGCATCGCATTTCACGGTGCTCTTCGAGTGGTGTGCGCCTTCTTGTACTTGAACCAGCCCTCGATAAGAAGTTCGTCCTCCACCACGTGCAACTGACTTTGAGATTACAGATGATGAAGTGTAAGGAGCGGCATGAACCATTTTTGCTCCTGAATCTTGATGCTGACCTTCTCCGGCAAATGCCAATGAGAGCGTTTCTCCCTTTGCATGAGGACCCATCAAAAAGATCGCTGGATATTTCATTGTTACCTTCGATCCAATATTGCCATCTACCCATTCCATAGTTGCACCTTCAGCGCACGTTGCACGCTTTGTAACTAAGTTATAAACGTTGTTAGACCAGTTTTGGATTGTTGTGTAACGAACACGAGCACCCTTTTTAACAATAATTTCAACAACTGCAGAGTGCAAAGAATCTGATTTATAGATAGGCGCCGTACAGCCTTCTACATAGTGAATATATGAATCTTCATCGGCAATGATCAGTGTGCGTTCAAACTGTCCCATGTTCTCGGTGTTGATTCGGAAGTATGCCTGTAACGGAATATCCACGTGAACACCCTTAGGTACATAGATAAACGAACCACCGGACCAGACTGATGTATTAAGGGCGGCGAACTTGTTATCTCCTACTGGAATCACCGTTCCAAAGTATTCTTTGAAAAGTTCTGGATGTTCTTTCAAAGCAGTATCGGTGTCTAGGAAAATTACACCCTGTGCTTCTAGATCTTCACGGATCGAGTGATAAACCACTTCGGACTCATATTGGGCAGCTACACCTGATACCAGTCGTTGCTTTTCTGCTTCGGGAATACCTAGTCGATCATACGTATTCTTGATTTCATCCGGAAGGTCATCCCATGTTGTTGCCTGCTTCTCTGTCGAGCGAACGAAATACTTAATTGTGTCGAAGAAAATTCCCGAAAGATCTGATCCCCAGTTCGGCATCGGCTTCTTTTCGAAAAGGCTCAGTCCCTTAAGTCTTAGATCCAACATCCATGCTGGCTCTGACTTCTTAGCGGAGATATCGCGAACAACATCTTCATTAATGCCACGCTTTGCATTTTCACCAATGTCACTCTTGTCCGACCAACCAAATTCATAGTTGCCAAGACCTTCGAGCTCTGGATGTGCTGTCGTCATGCGCGTTCCCCGTTTCTTGATGTTTTAGATTTCTTCTGAGCAGTTGAAGCTTTCGGTATAAAGGTTGTGCACACACCATCACCATGAGCAATAGTTGCTAGGCGCTGGACATGTGTGCCTAAAATCTTTGAGAGAGCTGAGGTTTCTGCCTCACATAACTGTGGAAACTCTGCCGCAACATGAGCGATAGGACAGTGGTGTTGAATCAACTCTTGGCCCATGGATTTGTTGTCCACACTTGCCGCGTAACCTTGCTCAGTTAAAAATGATGCCAAGGCTGCTGTCTTGTTTGCATTTTTACCAATTGAATCTATGGCCTTGCGTTCGATGTCATCTGCTCGTGACTGTGCAAAACCATCTACCAGTTGATTTCCAGATTGTGACGACATGAATTTCAGCGCTGCAACCGCTAGATCGTCATATGAATGTTCAAAACGCTCGCGACCATGATCTGACATAACAAAAACCTTCGACGGGCGACCTCTACCCCGAATTGCATTTGATCGCGGTTCACGTGCCTCAATTAATCCATCAGCTATCAGTAACTCAAGGTGACGTCTGATACCAGTTGGCGTCAAAGCCAGTCGCTCTCCCAGGATTGCAGCTGTCGACGGGCCATTTTCTAGAATAGAACGAGCAACAAGATCGCGCGTACGGGTGTCCTCACCGGCGACCATCGACCCTGTCATTTTCACAACACTATTGTGTCGTAATTCGACACCTCATGCCAGTTGGAACGCGCATGACCTCACAGTCAATAGGCTTCACCTATGTCCCATTCTGTAGAGGCTAAGTCGCGATTTTCTGCAGCCAGGGTTCTGGTTCCAGCTAGCGCGGTGTTGCTATTTTTACAAGCTGCTTTGGTGGTCACAGGTGGAGCGGTTCGGTTAACGGGTTCTGGCCTTGGATGTCCAACATGGCCAGAGTGCACCCCCGGGTCATACACCCCAGTTCCCCATCAAGCTGAACCAGTTCTCAATGTTTGGATTGAGTTCGGAAATAGAATGCTCACCTTCGCTCTAGTTTTAGCATCTCTAGTTGTGATCATCTCCGTACTAAAGAGCGGACGACGCGATCTTCGATCACTTGCAATGGGTCAGTTTTTAGGAATTTTCGGACAAGGGATTTTAGGTGGCATTACTGTGCTTACCGATCTCAATCCAATAACTGTTGCGCTCCACCTTTTGTTATCCATGGTCTTGATTGCTGGTGCATCATCTATTCATGTACGTCGGTTTGCTCCATCGGTAAGTATTGAATCATCTAAATTGACTCGCTCGTTGGGCAAGGCACACGTATCAATTATGTTTGTAGTAATGATTCTTGGAACCATCGTTACGGGCTCTGGACCTCATGCTGGTGATGCTCAAGCACCACGGTTTGATTTTGATATACGAACAGTTGCCATTTTGCATGCCGACGTTGTGATTTTTCTGTTCGGATTAACACTGGCGTTTTATGTAGGAGTCGGTACATCACCTCAGACTAAAATCAAATTACGCACATTCACAATAATTGCACTTGCGCAAGGAATTATTGGCTATGTTCAATATTTCTTGGGTGTACCTGCATTGATTGTGGGTTTCCATTTATTAGGGGCAGCAGTTCTTTGGATAAGTGCTTGGCGCGTATTTCTTTCAACAAGAATAAGAATGGATACAAAATGAGCAGACCAGCAGGTTGGACAAACCTTGACGATCGCGCAGTAACTTACGCGCGAGCTTTGGCAGCTGACGCAGTTCAAAAAGTTGGAAACGGCCACCCAGGAACCGCGATGTCTTTGGCGCCGGTTGCATACACGCTATTTCAAAGGCATTTAGTTCATGATCCAAGCGATCCACAATGGGTAGGGCGTGACCGATTCATACTTTCTTGTGGTCACTCTTCACTCACTTTGTACATTCAACTTTATCTAAGTGGTTACGGTCTAGAGATGAACGACCTTGAAAACTTTAGGACCTGGGGTTCATTAACTCCAGGACATCCTGAATTTGGACACACAGCAGGTGTTGAGATGACAACTGGTCCACTTGGTCAAGGTGTTGCAACTGCAGTGGGAATGGCCATGGCCGCTAGATTTGAAAGAGGTTTATTTGATCCAGAAGCAGCCAATGCACAATCAATATTTGATCACCGTATTTGGGTTATCTGTTCTGATGGAGATCTTCAAGAGGGAGTAAGCGCCGAAGCTTCATCCCTTGCAGGAACTCAAAACCTGGGATTATTAAATGTTATCTACGACGATAATCGAATCTCAATTGAAGGTGACACTCACAATGCCTTTACAGAAGATGTTTCCGCTCGCTATGTTGCTTATGGTTGGCATGTTATTGATGTGCCAGCGCAAGCAAATGGAGACGTTGATCTAATCGCTCTTGATGCTGCCATGAACGCAGCTAAAAAACAGGTGCATAAACCTTCTTTGATTCGTATGAAATCAGTTATTGCATGGCCAGCGCCTAAAGCTCAAGGAACAGCCGCTTCTCATGGTTCTGCACTTGGCGCCGAAGAGATTAAGGCAACTAAATTGGTACTGGGATTAGACCCTGAAGAAAATTTTGCAATGCCCGCAGACGTGCTCGCACATGCACGTGAAGTAAAAAAGCGTGGAGCACAAGTACGGGCAGATTGGGAAAAATCTTTCTCTATCTGGTCTCAGGCGCAGCCAGAGAGAGCAAAATTATTGATTCGATTAAAAGCCAGGAAACTTCCTATCAATTGGGATAGCAGCATTCCAGAATTTGCAGCAGGCAAAGATCTAGCAACCCGTGCTGCCTCGGGAGAAGTTATCAATGCCATAGCTGAACATTTGCCTGAGTTTTGGGGTGGCTCGGCTGATTTAGCAGGATCAAATAACACAAGCATCAAAGGTGCTCAGAGTTTTCTTCCGGGCTCAAGTTCTATCGACGGAGCAAATCCTTACGGACGAGTAATTCACTTCGGAATTCGAGAACATGCCATGGGTGCAATCCTTAATGGCATAACACTCCATGGACTTACTCGTAGCTTTGGTGGAACTTTTGCAGTCTTTAGTGATTACATGCGTCCTGCAGTGAGATTGGCTGCTCTTATGAAGATTCCATCAATTTTTGTATGGACGCACGATTCAATTGGCGTGGGTGAAGACGGTCCAACTCATCAACCGATAGAACACTTTGCCGCTTTACGTGCAATTCCTGGATTAGATGTAGTGCGACCTGCCGATGCCAATGAGGTTGCGCATGCGTGGAAAACGATCATCACTCGAAATCGACCAGTTGGAATTTTGCTCTCACGTCAGAATTTGCCGGTACTTGATCGAACGATTTATAGCTCAGCCGACAATGTTTCAAAAGGAGCCTACATATTAAATGATGTGAAGGATCCTCAAGTAATCCTCATAGCGACCGGATCTGAAGTTAGCCTGGCTGTCGAATCAGCCAACTTACTTGAAACCAACGGTATACGTGCTCGTGTAGTCAGCGCCCCTTGTTTGGAATGGTTTGATGAACAAGATCAGAAATATAAGGATTCTGTACTTCCATACAACATTCCTAAAGTCAGTATCGAAGTTGGCATTGCGCAGGGATGGCATAAATACATTGGTGACAAAGGCTTAGCAATCTCTCTTGAGCACTACGGTGCCTCAGCTGATGCAAAACGGTTATTCAAGGAACTTGGTTTTTCTGCCGAAAATATTGTTGCGCAGATTGAGAAACTGGTTAGTTGAAAATGGATACAACTAGGTTAGATGAGTTGAAGGACTGTCCTACTTCAATCTGGTTAGATGATCTCTCTCGTGCAAAGATAACAGGAACTGATTCCCATTCCCTTCCCTCCCGTATCGCAACTTCTGCAGTTGTAGGCGTAACTACAAATCCAAGCATTTTTAGCGCAGCAATTAGTTCTGGCTCCGAATATGCCAAAGACATAGAGTTAATGAAGGGTTCTTCTGTAGATGATGTGATCGAAAAACTTACAACCGACGATGTGCGGGCAGCATGCGATCTTCTCCTGCCAATTTACAAATCCTCTAATGGCGTCGATGGTCGTGTGAGTATTGAAGTTGATCCTCGTTTAGCAAATGACACTCAGGCAACAATTGCTGCCGGTCAAAAATTGTGGAAGATAATTGATAGAGAAAATGTGATGATCAAGGTGCCAGCAACTCTGCAGGGTTTACCCGCAATCACCGCACTTCTATCAAAGGGAATTAGTGTGAATGTCACTCTGATTTTTTCTATAAAGCGCTACGGACAGGTGATCGATGCGTACATGAAGGGTGTAGAAGAATGCAGCGATCCTTCGAAGGTGCATTCAGTTGCATCGTTTTTCATCAGTCGAATTGATTCAGCAATCGATGCACAACTCAAAGGAATTGGTACACCCGAGGCTTTGCAATTACTGGGAAAAGCTGCGATCGCTAACGCACATCTTGCCTATCAATTATTCGAAGAGAAATTCAATTCACCCCGATGGGCTTCAATCGCGGCAAAAGGCGGTCATAAACAAAGACCCTTATGGGCATCCACTGGCGTAAAGGATCCGAGTTATTCAGATACAACCTACGTCGTTGAGTTAGTAGCCTCCGATACAGTAAACACGATGCCCCAATCAACTCTTGATGCGCTACTTGATCACGGTGTTTTGCGTGGGGACACAATTACTTCAAGATACCCCGACGCCGTAAATGTTCTTCGTGGTTTATCAGAACTGGCTATTTCACTAGATGATGTAACTGGCGAACTTGAAATTGACGGTGTAAAAAAGTTTGCTCAAGCATGGAATGAACTTCAAATCAACGTTAAGAATGCACTTCAATAATGCTGAAAATAAGTGGTGATGCACTTACTAAAATTGATCGAAGCTCCCCCGAATATAGAGATTTGTTGCAAGGGCACGCAAGACTAGCCAAGAAGGACGTCAGTTTGTGGGGACCAGGAGCTGAAGCAGAGGCAGCTACAAGGCTGAATTGGATAGATCTTCCCCATACTTCTCGGGATCTTCTTCCGGCCTTGGATGCATTGGCTGCAAAGCACCGAGATAAAACCGAAATCATCTTATGTGGGATGGGCGGTTCATCTCTAGGTCCTGAAGTTATCGCTGCAACATTTTTGAAAGAGCTTTTTGTTCTGGATTCAACGGATCCCAATTACATCCAGCATGCATTGAGCAAAGAGTTATCTAAAACTTTAGTAATAGTTAGTTCAAAATCTGGAACGACAATTGAAACCACTTCACAGCGATCAATTCTTGAACAAGCCTTTATC
>DAISII010000047.1:0-7188 GCA_036822115.1 Candidatus Planktophila sp. | reverse complement strand
CAAAGAAGGAAGCGCAGCGCGTGGCTAAACCTATTGTTTTAATCGCTGAAGAACTCAGTCCGGCAACGCTTGAAGCACTAGGTCCTGATTTTGAAGTAGTTAACTGTGATGGTGCAAACCGGGCAGAACTTCTTGCAGCACTTGGTAAAGGTGTCGACGCAGTTTTGATTCGCTCTGCAACCAAAATGGATGCAGAAGCAATTGCTGCTGCTAAGGGGCTCAAGGTTATTGCTCGTGCCGGTGTTGGTCTTGATAACGTAGATATTCCCGCAGCAACTGCTGCAGGTGTCATGGTTGTCAACGCACCTACCTCAAACATTGTGTCAGCTGCTGAATTAGCAATCTCATTGCTGATGGCATCTGCACGTTTCATTTCTCCTGCACACGCAGCGTTGCGTAATGGAAAGTGGGCGCGCTCTAAGTACACAGGGGCGGAAATTTTTGAAAAGACACTTGGAATTGTTGGCTTTGGTCGCATCGGTCAATTAGTGGCACATCGCATGCAGGCATTTGGAATGGATGTAGTTGCTTACGATCCATATCTACAGCCAGCACGCGCAGCACAACTTGGTGTTCGCTTAGTTGAACTTGATGAACTGTTGAAGATTTCAGATTTCATTACAATTCACCTTCCAAAAACTAAAGAAACTGCAAACCTGATCGGTGTGGATGCACTTAAGAAGGTCAAGCCTTCTGTTCGCATCATCAACGCTGCTCGCGGTGGCGTTCTTGATGAGGCAGCGCTCTTTGATGCAATCACCGAAGGTCGTGTTGCAGGTGCAGGTCTAGATGTTTTCTCAACTGAACCATGCACCGATTCACCACTATTTACTTTGGATCAAGTCGTTGCCACACCGCACTTAGGTGCATCAACTGATGAGGCGCAAGAGCGCGCAGGTATTGCAGTTGCTGTTTCAGTGCGCAAAGCATTGGCCGGCGAACTAGTTCCAGATGCGGTCAATGTTAAAGGTGGAGCAATACACGAAGAGATTCGTCCAAGTTTGCCTTTGGTTGAAAAGATGGCTCAGATTGCAACAGCAATTGCAGGTGAAGCCCCAGTAAGCATGGACTTAACTGTTAGAGGCGATATTTCTGGCCATGATTCATCAATCCTTGCAACAAGTGCGCTGAAGGGTGCATTGCTTGCTTGCGGACTTTCAGATGTTACCTATGTAAATGCACCTGCACTTGCTGCAGAGCGCGGTGTAACTTCTGCCGTAACAACAGATCCTGAAAGTCCTGAGTATCGCAGCATGATTTCACTTCGCGCAGCACTTGCCGATGGCAAGATCGTTACCGTTGATGGAACCTTGATGGGTATCCGTAAGGTCGAAAAAATCATTGCAATTGATGGATTTGATCTAGATCTTCCACCAACTGAAAATCTCTTGTTCCTTCGCTACTCAGACAAGCCAGGTGTTGTTGGCACTGTAGGTAACGCATTAGGAAAAGCTGGCATCAATATTGCGGGCATGCAGGTTGCACGTAGTGCAGCTGGTGGGGATGCATTGATGGCGATCACTGTTGATTCACTGATCAACGATGAAATCACCGCATCAGTTAAGAAGGAAACAGGAGCAGATGTAGTGCGCTCCGTAACTTTGGTGGGGCAGAGTTAACTATCTATGACAACAATTAATCTGGCAGTTATTGCAGGCGATGGAATCGGCCCTGAGGTTGTACAAGAAGGTCTCAAGGTTCTAGATGTTGTTGCAAAAAAGTATGGAGTTGTGTTTAAGAAAACTTCCTATGATCTTGGCGCAGCGTTTTGGCATCGCACAGGTGAAGTTCTACCTGATGCAACATTGGCAGAGCTTGCACAAGCAGATGTAATTTTGTTGGGTGCAGTGGGAGATCCAACTGTTCCAAGTGGAGTCCTAGAGCGTGGACTTTTGCTAAAGCTGCGTTTTGCCTTTGATCATTACATCAATCTGCGACCAGCACGCTTGATGCCAGGTGTCACTGGACCACTTGCAACCAAGGCACCAATTGATTTTGTTGTTGTTCGCGAAGGTACAGAAGGCCCATACGTTGGTGCCGGTGGTGTCTTGGCTGAAGGAACTGATGCCGAAATCGCAACTGAAGAGAGTTTGAATACCCGTCGCGGAGCAGAGCGTGTAATTCGTGATGCTTTTGAACGTGCTGCTAAGCGTGAGCGCAAGAAGTTAACTCTGGTGCATAAAAACAATGTATTAACTCGTGCTGGTGGTTTGTGGACCCGTACATTTAATGAGGTTGCCAAAGAGTATCCAGCGGTGACGACCGATTACTTGCATGTTGACGCAGCATCTATGTTCTTTGTTACCAATCCAGAACGATTTGATGTTGTTGTAACAGATAACTTGTTCGGAGACATTTTGACTGATATCGCTGCAGCTATTTGCGGTGGCATTGGACTTGCAGCATCTGGAAACATCAACCCAACGGGCAAGTTCCCATCTATGTTTGAACCAGTGCATGGTTCTGCGCCAGATATCGCTGGAAAAAATCTAGCGGATCCAACTGCAACTGTTATGTCGGTAGCAATGATGCTTGATCACCTAGGTTTCGCCGATGCTGCACGCGATGTTGAACGTGTAGTTGCAGCAGATCTTTTGGCTCGTGGTGACAAAAAGCGCAGCACTAGTGAAGTCGGAGATGCGCTAGCAAGCGCGCTGTAATCTCATGAAAATTACTCTCAATCCAAATGCCAAGGATGCAGCTACACGCGATGCGTTAGTTGCTGAAGGTGGATTCGGTAAGTACTACACCGACCACATGGTTATGTGCGAATGGAGTGAGAAGGATGGTTGGGGCGAGCCGCATCTAATGCCGTATGGGCCAATCTCTTTGGACCCTGCAACTGCAGTTTTTCATTACGGTCAAGAAATTTTTGAAGGTATGAAGGCATACCGCCAACCAGATGGAACTATCGCATTGTTTCGCCCAACTGCAAATGCCAAGCGATTTGCTAACTCAGCAAAAAGATTAGCCCTTCCAGAAATGCCTGTTGAACTATTTATGGAGACAGTTGAAGCACTTGTTAAGCAAGATGCAGGCTGGGTTCCAAGCAAAGTAGGCGAGTCCCTTTATATTCGTCCATTCATGATTGCAACAGAGGTTGGGCTTGGTGTTCGTCCAACTAATAAGGCTTCATACATTCTTATTGCAACACCTGCTGGCGCTTATTTTGATCCATCAAAGGCTGTTTCTGTATGGATCTCAACTGAATACGTCCGAGCTGCACAAGGTGGCACAGGAGAGGCAAAGTGCGGTGGAAACTACGCGGCATCTCTGATTGCACAAAAGGCAGCGGCCAAAGAAGGCTGTGATCAAGTGGTGTGGATTGATGCAAAAGAGCGCAAATGGGTTGAAGAGATGGGCGGCATGAATCTTTACTTTGTAAAGGGTAAAGGTGCTGATGCAACCGTTATCACTCCAAAGCTAACCGGAACACTTCTTCCAGGAATTACTCGTGATTCAATTTTGTCAGTTGCTGCAGATCTTGGTTATAAAGTTGATGAAGTTATGTTGTCAATCGATGATTGGCGAGATGGAGTTACTTCTGGTGAAATTTCTGAAATTTTCGCCTGTGGAACCGCCGCAGTTGTTTCTCCAGTTGGTCAGGCAAAGAGTGCCATGGGTACGTGGGTAACAGGTGACGGACAACCCGGAACAATAACAATGCAAATTCGCAATCACTTACTTGCAATTCAGCACGGCACTATCAAGGATGCACACAACTGGATGAGTGCGGTTAAGTAATGCCAGTTAATGATTCATTCCATATCTATGACACAACCTTGCGCGATGGTGCGCAGCAAGAGGGTTTAAATCTTTCCGTTCACGACAAACTCAATATCGCCCGTCATTTAGATGATCTAGGTGTTGGATTTATCGAAGGTGGCTGGCCTGGTGCAAATCCAAAAGACACCGAATTCTTTGCATTGGCAAAGAAAGAGCTGAAGCTAAAGAATGCAACCTTTGTGGCATTCGGTGCAACGCGCCGGCCTAATTCAAATGCTGCCGATGATGTTTTGCTGGGTGCATTGCGCGACAGTGGAGCACCAGCTGTAACTCTTGTTGCCAAAGCTTTTGATCGCCACGTTGATCTAGCACTAAAAACTTCGCTGGATGAAAACCTTGCGATGATTCGAGATTCAGTCACACACTTAATCCAAGAAGGCCAACGTGTTTTTCTTGATGCAGAGCACTTCTTTGATGGCTATCGCAGCAATCGTGCTTATGCTTTAGAAGTTGTACGTGTTGCAGCAGAGGCTGGCGCAGATGTAATTGCATTGTGTGACACCAATGGTGGCATGCTGCCCGATGAACTCTCACAGATTGTCCATGATGTATTAACTGCGAGCAGCGCCCGACTTGGTATTCACTGCCACAACGACACAGGTTGTGCGGTAGCAAATTCAATGGCAGCAGTAGCTGCTGGTGCTACTCATGTCCAAGGAACTTTAAATGGTTACGGTGAGCGCACAGGTAATGCTGACTTAGTCACAATTATTGCCAACCTCGAGTTAAAGAAGCAGCAGCTAGTGTTACCAACGAACGCGCTTCACGAAGCTTTTAGGATTTCACATGCAGTTGCAGAAATTACAAACGTGGCACCTAGCTCCCGTCAACCATACGTAGGTGTTTCTGCCTTTGCTCACAAAGCAGGATTACATGCCAGTGCAATTAAGGTTGATCCATCCCTATATCAACATGAAGATCCATCATCTGTTGGAAATGACATGCGTATGTTGGTCTCTGACATGGCAGGTCGCGCATCAATCGAATTGAAATCACAAGAGCTTGGCGTAGATCTTGGTGGAGACAAGGAACTCATTGGTCGCATCGTTGATCGCGTCAAAGAAATGGAAGCACGCGGATTTACTTTTGAAGCAGCAGATGCCTCATTTGAACTACTTGTTCATGAAGAGATATCGGGTAAGCGTCCATCATTTTTCACGATTAATCATTGGGTTACATCTGTTGAACGCGCAGCCGACGAATCAATTATTACAAAAGCTGAAGTAACAGTGACTGCAAGTGGCCAAGAGATCACGTGCAATGGTGAAGGTAATGGTCCTGTGAATGCATTTGATAATGCACTGCGTTCGGGTTTGCTCAAGTTGTACCCCGAGCTATCTTCGCTAGAACTTACAGATTACAAAGTCCGCATTCTTGAAGGTCGCTTAGGCACGGGCGCGATAACCCGAGTTTTGGTGGAAACAACTGACGGTAAGGGCGAATGGAACACTGTAGGCGTCCACGAAAACGTTATTGCTGCATCTGCCATGGCACTTGAAGATGCGGTTACCTTTGGCCTACTGCGTCAGGGACGTAAGCCCGAGTAAACTCGTACCGTGAGCGATGATTATGAAAAGCTAATAGCAGCTTTTACTCGCCACTTAGAAATCGAACGAAACCTATCGGTTCACACAATTCGCGCATATCTAGGCGATCTTGAAAGTTTGATTACACATCTTGAACTCACTGGCGTTAAAGATATTTCGCAGTTGGAACTTACCCATTTGCGTTCTTGGCTTGCTAACCAGCAAGTCAAAGGGGGAGCCCGTACAACATTGTCACGTCGGGCGGTTTCTGTGCGATTGTTTACAAAGTGGGCGCTCAAGAATAAGTATGTGGAAAAAGATGTGGCCACATCATTAGCCACACCAAAAGGTCATCGAACACTGCCGGAAGTGCTTGAAATTGCTGATGCAAAGCTTGCAATGGATTCGTTAGCGACGCGAGCTGCAGAAGAAGAGACACCAATTTCCTTACGGGATGTTGCAATGGTTGAAGTCCTGTATGCATCCGGTGCTCGCGTTGCAGAACTATGTGGATTGGATTTGTCAGATATTGATTACGAGCGGCAAACAATTCGGGTGCTGGGTAAAGGAAACAAGGAACGCACAATTCCATTGGGCAATCCTGCGATGAAAGCATTGAAAACTTGGCTGAAAGATGGGCGAGATTTGTTAAAGATTGCTCAATCCGAAAATGCGGTTTTCCTTGGTGCTCGTGGAAAACGTATCGATCAACGTACAGTTAGAACTGTTGTGTACATCGCATTGCAAGCTGTGGAAGGAATTGAGCGAATGGGTCCACACGCATTGCGACATTCAGCGGCTACTCATTTGTTAGAAGGTGGTGCAGATTTGCGCACTGTGCAGGAAATTTTAGGACACGCATCTCTTGCTACAACTCAGATCTACACTCATGTTTCAACTGATCGCCTGCAGAAGGTGTTCAAGCAAGCGCATCCACGCGCATGAGAGCAGCCTTAGTTGTAATTCCTACCTATAACGAATCTGAAAGTATTGGCGAAATTCTTAACGGATTAAAGGAACTAGATGTCGATGTTTTAGTAATTGATGACGGATCTCCCGACGGTACCGCTGACATTGTTAGAAGGCACAATGTCGAAGTTGTGGAACGTGCAGGCAAGCAGGGTTTAGGCAGCGCATATCGCACAGGATTTTCAATAGCAATCGAACGTGGTTACACCTATGTCATCGAAATGGATGCCGATGGATCCCATCAAATCAAAGATTTAGCAACCATGATGGAATGGATTGGGTCAGCTGATCTCTTGATTGGTTCTCGTTGGGTGTCTGATGGCTCTATCGAGAACTGGAGCAAATTTCGTGAATACTTATCTAAATCGGCCAATGTATATGCCAACTTGCTACTCTCACTCGGAATTAAGGACACAACTTCAGGGTTTCGAATTTACACATCTGCACTATTAAAGAAGATGGAAATTGCAACGATTCGCAGCGAGGGATACTGCTTTCAAATTGAGATGACTCGACGTGCAATTTCGCGCGGGGGATCGATCGCTGAAGTCCCAATAACTTTTATTGAAAGGGCCCATGGAAAGAGCAAGATGTCCTTTGCAATCGCCCTGGAAGCAGTTGTTCGCATCACCGCCTGGGGAGCTCTACGCCTAATCGGGCGGTAATTTGCACGCTCACGCTCAGGTAAGATTTCTCCTGCACCAGCCTTTGGGCCGGTGACATCTCAGCACTCGCTGACTTCGGTCGGTATAACCACCTCGGTCCACAAGTAATTGTGGTCGGTGATTTCGAGTGCGACGGGCCTAACAAATTGTTTGGCCATAAACCGAGCGGGTTTATTGCGCACTGCGCAAAAACCTAAGAAGGAGTATGCCGTCATGGCAGTTGTAACAATGCGAGAGCTCCT
>DAISII010000046.1:1061-7315 GCA_036822115.1 Candidatus Planktophila sp. | reverse complement strand
CGGAACTTCCATGCTTATTAAACCAATTGCCGGAACAGAAAAGAGAGTTCCGCTCTTATGGCTAGTTTTGATCTCTTTAGTAATTGGAATGATCACAGGATTGTTTGGTATCGGCGGAGGATTTCTTGCAATCCCAATCTTGGTCTTGTTCTTTAAAGTTCCGCAAGGAAAAGCTGCAGGAACCTCACTTGCTATTATCGCAATTAACTCGATTACCGCTTTCTTTGGGCACTATCAAAGCTGGGATGATGTTAATTGGAAGGTTCCGCTAGTTATGGCTGTCGCAGCTGTAACCGTTGCTCGACTGGCTTCAATTAAAAGTGGGCAAGTAGATCCTGCTTGGCTGAAAAAGGGTTTTGCAATTCTTCTTTACGCGATTGCAATCTTTACATTGCTGCAGACTTGGGTTATTGCTTAAGCGCTCGCACCTTGATGTACTTTGATTGAAGTCCAACAACTAGATACAACAGAACCGGAAAGGCAAATGCAACCGGTAGCGAAGTGACTTCGGCAATCAACCCAATCAGTGTTGGTCCACCAAAGTAGGCAGCAATTGCAATTAATCCAATGCGAGCCAAACCAACTGATGGTGCAATTCCTGGAATAGATGCTGCCGCTAAATTAAAGGCTGGAAAAAATGGCCCCATTCCAAGACCGGCTGCTGCAAAACCAGCACAAACAACTATCAAACCTAATGTCTGGTGAGATTCGGATAATGGAATGCCAATAAGCATGCCAACTCCCCACAACCCGCCACCAAAATATCCGCCGTACTTAACGGTGTTCACGTGGCCCCACTTTTCAAAGGCACGATCGCCCAACAAGCGACTTACAATCATGGCTAAGGAAAATGTCGTTGCTGCTGCTGCGTTCAAGCCTTTGCCGATTCCCATGTGGTCCTGCAAAAGGATTCCACTCCATTCGTAGGCACCGCCTTCTGGAATCAACGAACACATCAATCCGATACCAAGTGCCCACAGAACCAATGACTCTTTCCCAAACAAAGCTACTTTGCCTGCATCACCTTCGCCGGGTTCACCCAAATGTCCATCATGTTCTGCGGGTAATAAATAATGAGCAATAAATTGATAGACGAGCAAGCCAAAGATTGCAATAGCAATCAAGTTTTCTCGCGGAGTTACAAAGTTGGCTACAAGGCCACCTAACAAGGTCGCTGCAAATGCACCGATACTCCACAATCCATGAAAGCTAGACATCCAGCGCCCTTTTGTAAGTTTTTCAATTTCAACTGCTTGGCCATTAATCGCAATGTCCATAAAGGCGACATTAAAACCGGTGATGAATAAACCAAGTACAAGAGTTTCAACATTGTTTGCAAGACCAACTACAAAAACACCTACTGGTAAGAAGACTCCTGAAATTTGAACAACCAATTTTGATGAGTATGTGTGCACGACCCGTCCTGCAATTTGAGCTCCTGGGATGGCACCAACAGTGCTCGCAAGCAAGACAAGACCGAACTGACCATCACTTAGTCTCAGCGAATCCTTAATCTCAGGAATTCGTGGGATCCAAGCAAGACCCAAGAAACCCAAAAAGAAAAAACACCCCCGCACAGCATTGCGAGCTCTTATTCCCAGCGCATACAAATCGGTTGTCATATAGAGATGAGGGTACTTCAATTACTCGATAATCTAGGTGCATGGAAGGCGTAAAAGAAAAAGCAGCTGTTAAGCGGGTGCTTGCTGCCCTGCACGAATACGGCCTTGAAGGTGAAGTCCATGTTCTGTCAGACAGTGCGCGCACCGCACAAGAGGCAGCAACTGGCCTTGGTATTGAAGTCGGACAGATTGCATCATCTCTAATTTTTAAACTTCCAGATGATTCACCGCTTTTAATTATTACAAGCGGACGTCACCGAGTAGATACCGATTTAGTTGCCAAGAACCTAGGTGTTGAAAAACTTGGCCGGGTTGATGCTGACTATGTAAAAGAGAAATCTGGATTTTCTATTGGTGGCGTAGCTCCCATCGGCTGGGTCTCCCCCGCAACTATTCTGATTGACCAAGCGCTAAACGATTACGAGGTTGTTTGGGCTGCTGCTGGACATCCTCATGCGGTGTATCCAACAACCTATGTCGAATTGATTCAATGCACTGGTGCGCAACCAATGATTGTTGGCGACTAGTGATTGTTGCTTATTTTTGGCGGATCAAACCTGCCGCTGTTCCTTTCGCAATTCTTGCAATGGCTCTTGATCGTTTTGCATTAAGACGTTCTGCAAATGTTGGATTCTTCAAATCATTGGGTACTGGCAAAGGAGAAACTTTCACTCCGGCAGATGCCAATGCATTGCGCTGGGGGTTGGTCGCACAAGTCCATGACATAGATGCTTTCGACCAATCTTTTGTGATTAAACAGTGGCGCAAGAATTGTGTCGATGAATTCCGTGCTGTGCTTGAACCAATTTCATCTCATGGCAAATGGGCTGGGTATGAGCCATTTGAACCAACAGTTAAAGAATGGGATGGACCAGTTGTAGCCATTACCCGAGCCCGTATTAAGTGGCATCAAAACTTTAGATTCTGGAGTTCGGTTCCTCCGGTAACAATTTCGCTTAAGTCAGCACCAGGATTACTTGCTGCTATCGGTATTGGTGAAGCACCTATTGGATTACAGGGCACTTTTTCACTGTGGGAATCATCTGCTGCAATTAAGAACTTTGCATATAAAGGTGCTGCTCATCAAAAGGCGATTGCTGATACTGCAACCTATAACTGGTACTCAGAAGAGCTATTTGCGCGCTTTGCCGTCAAGGATATGCGCGGCACAATTGCCTAACTACTGCTTATAAACCAAATAGGGCAGACTTACACCTATGTCTATCCGCCATTACACCCCACGACGCAGAGCACGCGGTGGTGCATCTCCCCTGCTGATTAAGGTCATGGGTGTTGCTCTTGGCGCGACAGTTTTTATGCAGATCCTTTATCCATTAGTTGATGGTGGATTACTTGGCGTTATAACTATTGCCTCTGTTTACACCGCTGCATTAGCGATGTTTTTACATGGAATCGCTGCATATGGCGCGCGTTACGGCTGGAGCATGTTGGGTATCACTCTGATCTTTGGTTACTTGATCGAACAACTTGGCGTTTCAACAAGTTGGCCATTTGGTGAATACACCTACTCGGATACCTTGGGTCCAAAGATTTTTTCTGTTCCACTAGTTGTCCCCTTTGCTTGGGTAATGATTGCTCATCCGTGTTTAGTTGCGGCTCGTCGCATTGGTAAGTCATGGGTCTTTTTATATGGCGCACTAT
Organism: Candidatus Planktophila sp.; assembly: GCA_036822115.1. Lineage (GTDB taxonomy): Bacteria > Actinomycetota > Actinomycetes > Nanopelagicales > Nanopelagicaceae > Planktophila. The sequence goes on along the minus strand of DAISII010000046.1, from coordinate 4,031 downwards.
TAATGATGGCCTGGGATTTGTTCTTAGATCCACTAATGGTTTCTGCCGGTCGCTGGACCTGGGTAGTTACAGGTTCACACATTCCATTTCAACCTGAAATTCCGTTGTCTAATGCATTCGGTTGGTTGCTATCTGGAATGCTCTTGATGACTCTTCTGCACTTTTTAACCCCTCGTGATCGACGTAAGAATGGCGGATCGTTAATCACTGCGGATCTTTTGTTGTTCTGGACATGGTTTTCAGGTGTTGTAGGAAATCTATTCTTCTTTAGCCGTCCAGGCATTGCAGTTTTTTCAGGGTTATTATTGGGAGCCTTACTGGTTCCATACTTCTTTAACCGTTGGGTCGGAAGACCGTAACTCTTTCATGATTCTCTACTTCCTGCTGCCACTAATTCTGCTGACCATTGCCGCGGTTAACTTCTTTCAAATACGCACACCTAACCGCACATCAGAGCTACTGGAATCAGTAGGTGTGATTGTTCCTATGCGTAATGAAGAGGAAAATATAGAGGGTCTGGTTGCGACCCTGGCAGCACAAGAAGGTTCATTCCATTTCTATTTATTAGATGACAATTCAGAAGATCAAACTTATGAACTGCTGAATCGTTTTACCGCTGGTGATTCACGCTTTACCGTGCTTAAAGGTGCAGCGCTTGACGATAAGTGGATTGGTAAAACCTGGGCACTTCAGCAGTTGTTTGAGGCATCTAAAGAAGAAGTCTTGGTCTCATTAGATGCCGATGTGCGCCTGAGTAATGATGCGCTAAATAAAGCAGTGACAACCTTGCATGGGGCTCAATTAGATTTTGTCTCACCGTATCCTCGCCAGATTGCGAAGAGTTTTGCCGAGCGCTTGATTCAGCCTCTATTGCAGTGGTCTTGGCTGACAACTGTTCCGCTTCGTTATGCTGAAAGTTCAGGACAAAAATCAATGGCCGTTGCCAATGGACAGTTTTTTGTTGTGCGACGTTCAGCGCTGAAATCAATTGGTGGCTATCACAATGTCAAACATGCTGTCATTGATGATGTCTTCTTGGCACGAGAGTTAATCAAATGTGGCTTATCTGGAACTGTCATCAATGGATCAGCTATTGCCGAAACACATATGTACAACTCGTGGAATGAGATCGAAGCAGGATACGGAAAGTCTTTAAACAAAGCCTTCGGATCAATTATTGGTGCTGTATTTGTTATGGTGTTTCTCTTCATGACTAGCATTGCTCCACTTATTGTGGGTCTACTTGGTAATGCCTTTGGCTGGCTTGGATTTGCAGCAATTGTTGCTACTCGCGTGCTCAGCGCTATTAAGAGTCGCGGCAACGTTCTAGATAGTGTGTTGCATCCAATATCGGTAGTTGCGCTGATTTATCTGATTGTTTACTCATACTTGATGCGCGGAAGTATCCAATGGAAGGGTCGCACAGTATGAAGATCGTTGTGATTGGCGCAGGCATGGGCGGCATGACCGCTGCTGCACGTTTAGCACGCGGTGGTCATGAAGTTATTGTCTATGAAGCTTCTAACCAAGTCGGTGGCAAATGTCGCACCGAATGGATTGGCAAAGTCGCATTTGATACTGGACCATCCCTGCTAACACTGCCTGCTGTCTACAGAGACTTCTTTCAACGCACTGGAAAACCTATGGGGCTTGTCTGTCCCATTGAATCTGTAAACCCTTCTTTTGATTACCGTTTTGCAGATGGAAGCAACGTTAAGTTTGCCAATCTTTCACGTAAAGAAACGTTGGATGCAATCACATTGAGTTTTGGCGCAGACAGTGCAGCGCAGTGGGATCGCATTATGAAGCGGGCCGAACGCATGTGGGATGTAAGTCGTGTCCCTTTTGTTGAATCCGAACTAAAGTCGCCACTTTCTTTGATCAAACGAGTCACATTTATGCGTGACATGAAAATTATTGCCCCCTGGAAAACTCTGCGCCAGCACGCTGATGAAATCCTGAAAGACCAGCGTCTTCGGTTCATCATGGACCGATACGCCACATATAGCGGATCAGATCCTCGCAAAGCCCCTGCTGTTCTTTCGACAATTGCATTTGTTGAAGAGAGCTTCGGTGCTTGGCATGTAAAGGGTGGTCTTGGACAGCTAACAACCACGGTGCACCAGCGAGCAGTAGATGTTGGTGTCACTTTTCACCTGAACTCCCCCGTTGCCAGCATTCAAACAGCCGGAAACAAAGCCACGGGTATTGTTTTGGCTGATGGAACGATCGTTGCAGCAGATACAGTTATTGCTAATGCTGATGCATCTCTGGTTTATAACAAACTTATTTCTGGACGAAAGCGCACCTTAAAGAAGGTGCGAAAAAATATAGCTAAAGCCGATGTCTCTGTTGCAGGCTTCTCGCTGCTACTGGGGATGCGCAAGGACCCCGAGCAAGTTCTGAATCACCACACAATCCTGTTTCCTGAAAACTACGACGCAGAATTTGATGCAATCTTTAAAGATGTCAAGCCTGTAGAAAAACCAGCGATTTATATTTGTGCTCCACAAGATGAATTAATGAGTAAAGATGAAAATCTTGAGGGTTGGTTTGTGCTTGTTAACGCACCAACTCATGGTTTGTTCGATTGGAGTAATGCAGAGTTTTCTAGCAAGTATGCAAATAGCATTATTGATCAAATAGAAGCGCGAGGAATTTCGGTGCGTGATCGCTTGGAGTCTCTAACAATTAGAACTCCGGCAGATTTAGAAGCAGCCGTTAGCGCACCTGGTGGAGCAATTTATGGGACATCAAGCAATGGAGCGCGCGCTGCGTTTATGCGCGCTAAGAATCGTTCACCGATTAAAGGACTGTACTTGGTAGGCGGGTCGGCACATCCCGGTGGTGGATTGCCTCTAGTTGGTATTAGCGGTGATTTAGTTACGGAAGCAATTGGCTACGAGAAAAACGCACGATACTAACAAAACTGTAAATTTGCAGAAGTAAGAATGCGATCGAAAGTTGTGT
>DAISII010000046.1:0-1051 GCA_036822115.1 Candidatus Planktophila sp. | reverse complement strand
GCTCCAGGCAGTGACAACTGATTGAGAATCAAAACAATAAACAAGAAACTTGCTCGTACTGGGCGTTCTGCTGGTGTAACAACACCGATATCGCTCACGCCAAGTGAAAACAACTTTGCGCGTGCATACTCTTGAAAAGCTGCTACGCACCACAAAGTAATCGGAATCCATGCTGGTACACCTATTGCGTACAAGGCATAGAACCACAGCGCTTCGCTGATGCGGTCTACTACCGAATCAAGGGTTGCTCCGAACTTGCTTTCACGGTGCTGGAATATTGCAACGCTGCCATCAATTCCATCGCAAAACAATGAAAATACTAAGAACAGGATTGCCCATGCACTTTGTGCGGTTAACGCGGTTGCAACTGCACCTATCAACCCAAACAAGGTAAGTGCATTAGGTGAAATCCGAAGCAACGTACAGATCAAACCAAAGCGATAGGAAATGTTTAGCCAAGCCCCAACGATGCCTGTTGTTTCAGCGTCGCTATGCAAAGAACTCCACTTTGCCTTGAACTCATCTTTACTAAGCATTGAGGTTTCCACAAATTTCTTGAGTAGCAGTAGAACTATTCATTGTATAAAAGTGTAACCCGGGTGCACCCGCTGCCAACAGCTGTTGGCATAGTGATGTTGCTATCTCAACTCCTAGCGCGCGTACGGCAACAGGATCACTCTCAACTTTGGCAAAGGCTTCTGCGATATGTGTTGGAATCGGCGTTCCACCAAGTTCGGCCATTCGGTGCAATAACTTAACGTTTGTTACGGGCAAGATGCCGGGAATGACGACTAACTTTGAGCCACATTCTGCAAGACGGTCGACTAATTGCGTGTAGCGATCTGCTTGAAAGAAAAACTGTGTCGTAGCAAATGTAGCGCCTAGCTCTTCTTTGCGTATGAGCACATCGACATCTTTTTCAAAATCACCTTTAGATGCTGGATGTCCATCTGGAAAAGCCGCAACACCAATTGTGAATCCACCAAACTCATCAGCTAATTGAACTAACTCATCTGCATGATTAAGACCACCGGGTGTTGGTGTCCATGGC
>DAISII010000045.1:0-7323 GCA_036822115.1 Candidatus Planktophila sp. | reverse complement strand
AAGGATGTTGAGGATTTGCCACAACATCATCGCAGTTACCTTCTTCAACTACTCGTCCGAGATACATAACAACCACGCGAGTTGCTAAGTGATATACCAACCGTAGATCGTGTGACACAAGAACGTAGGAAATGTTGCGATCTTCTTGAATTTTCTGAAGTAGGTTAACAATCTGTGCCTGTGTTGAAACATCCAAAGCAGATACTGGCTCATCAGCGATCACTACTTTTGGATCTAGCGCCAATGCACGAGCAATAGCGATGCGTTGGCGTTGGCCTCCAGAGAATTGACTTGCTCTGCGATCGATAAAGTCGCCATTTAAACCGACAGAGACTAATAGCTCTGCAGCACGTTCATTTCTTTCACTCTTGCTCATTTTGAAGTGTGCTTTTAAAGGTTCGCCAATTACCTGTCCAACGTTCATGCGTGGATCCAAACTTGAATATGGATCCTGGAAGACCATCTGAACGTTCTTACGGAATGGCTTTAAGTTCTTTTCAGATAGTTTTGTTACTTCTTCACCTTCGAAGAAAATCTGACCAGATGTGGGCGGAGTGCTTCTAATCAAGGAAAGTGCCAGAGTCGTTTTTCCAGATCCTGATTCACCGACTATTGCAACAGTTTCACCGGCGTTAACGTAGAAATTAACTGAGTCGACAGCTCTGAGTAAAGCATTTGAAACTTTAAATGAGACCGAAAGGTCAGCGGCGCTTAAAATCTTATTGTCATTGCTCATTGAGATACTCCAACCACTGGATGGAAACATGCAAGATTATCTACAAATTTTGGCTCTGAAGCGGTGCATTGAGAATCTGCATACGAACATCTAGATGCAAACCGGCAACCAGAAACTACTTCTGTAATTGTTGGAGGTGAACCAGGAATTGGCATCAGTGGAGGTCGTGCTTTATCAAATTTTGGAATCGCGTTGAGTAATCCTCGAGTGTAAGGATGTCTTGGATTACCTAAAATCTCTGCGACAGGGCCTTGCTCAACAATGTTTCCTGCATACATCACAACAATTCGATTGCAAACATCCGCCGCTACTGCAAGATCGTGAGTAATCAACATAAGCGCTGCATCGCCCATTCCACTGCGAAGCAGATCCAAAATCTGCGCCTGGATCGTGGCATCTAGCGCCGTTGTTGGTTCATCAGCAACAACTAATGCAGGCTTGTTAATTAGTGCTAATGCGATCATTACACGCTGTCTTAATCCGCCAGATAACTGGTGAGGATACGACTTCATGCGCTCCTTAGGTGCAGGGATTCCAACAGAAGTTAGAATTTCCAAAACTCTTTCTTCGGCCTCTGCCTTGCTCATTTTGTTGTGGCGACGAACTGACTCAGAAAGTTGGCTAGAGATTGTTCGTACAGGATTTAAAGAGGTAAGTGGCTCCTGAAAAACCATCGAAATATAGTTTCCGCGCAATTTACGAGCTGTTGCATCGTTTGCGCTAACCATATCTACATCACCAATGATCACTTCACCTGTAACTTTGGCTGAACTTGGTTGAATTCCAAGCATGCTCAGACCCAACATTGTTTTACCAGATCCAGACTCACCAACAATTGCAATTCGCTCACCTGGCTTGATTGTTAAGTCGATACCTCTAACAACAGCTGAATATCCGCTAGGTGTAGGAAAGCTAACTTGTAAGTTTTTTACTTCGATCGCTTTAATCATTGAGATACGCGCCCGCTCTTTGCTTTTTCTCGGGCATTTAAACCTTCGCCTAGCAGGTTAGCTGCAAATATTGTGACGATGATTGCAATAACTGGACCAAGTAACATCCACGGTGCTTGCGCCATATATGTTCTGCTGTCATTGAGCATGTTGCCCCACGTTGGCGTACCAAGAGGTGCGCCTAATCCTAAGAATGAAAGTCCACTCTCTGCAATTAGAAGATCAGCAAAAGTAAATGCGGTAACTACCTGAATAGTTGGACGAAGCGCCGGAAGGATATGAGTGAAGATAGATGTAAAGCTACCAATTCCAAATAGTCTGGCTGCTGTCACAAACTCGCGCTCACGCAATGTTAATGTCTCTGCATAAACAACTCTTGCAATAGTTGGCCAGCAAACCAAGCCAAGAGTTAAGGCTAAGGGCCAAAATCCACGACCAACAACTGTCACGATAGTTACAGCGATAATCAAATATGGAAAAGAAATTCCAATATCAATTATTCGGCTCAAGATAACTCGCATGCGTTTGCGACTCCAGGCAGCACCTATTCCAAGAATAAGTCCAATTAAAAGTCCAATTGAAGTTCCAATAGTTCCAATTCCAAGCGACCATCTAAAACCGGCGATGACTCGAGAAAATACATCTTGACCTAGTGGATCAGTACCAAGCCAAGGTCCACCAAAACTTGGACCCAACAGTTGCTTATCTAAGTCTGAAAGAGCAGGGTCAACGGTGTAAAGAAAATTTTGAAATATTGCGACCAAGAATAGAAAGGCTAGTGTGGCTGCACTGATCTTTAGAATCAAAGGAGAGGTAGTGCTTTTGCGCATAACATCACGTCTTGTGAAAAGTGTTGGTACTTTTTTCATACTTGACTCTTTCTCAAACGTGGATCGGCGAATCTAAAAATCTGATCAAGTATCAGATTGACGAAAAAGACTAGGTATGCAACAACAAAGACCGTGGCTTGAATTGTTGGAAAATCTAAATTAGTGATTGACTGAACAAGGATCAAACCTAAGCCTGGCCACGCAAAGATAAATTCGGTAATCAATGCACCAGAGAGCAAGAAGGCGAATTGAGCACCAAGCAATGATGTTGTGGAAAGCAATGCATTTGGAAGAGAGTGTTTCATTAGTAGAACACTTGGCGATGCACCATTAGCTTTTGCAGTTCTGTAGTAATCCTGCGCAGTTGTATCTTCAATGCTAGCTGCCACCACTCTGATTAGATTTGGTGAAAGAGCAAATGTCAGTGTTGCAGTTGGCAAAACCCAAGCCCAGGTTCCAGTGCCGGCGATGGATGGCAAAATGTTTAACCAAACTGCAAATATTTGAATGAGTAGCAGAGCAATTACGTAAGCAGGTGTTCCTTGGGCAACACTAACTATTGTGCTGAGGACGCGACGGCGTCGTTGACCTGGTTTGGCTCCTAACCAAACTCCTGCGGGAATTGCCAAAATTGTGTTAAAGAAAATAGCTAAAAAGGTGAGCGTTAATGTGGATGGTAAGTAATCTAAAACAAAACCTAGTGCCGGTTGAGCGTTAACCAATGAGACTCCAAAATCCAAGCGGAGAATATTCCAAACAAAAATTAGATACTGCTGAATGAGAGATTTATCAAACCCATACTCGGCACGAATTGCATCAATAGTCTCTGGGCTTGCACCTTCCCCAGCTATTAATACTGCTGGGTCTCCAGAAATACGCAAAAGTAGAAATAGCGTTGTGGAGATCGTTCCAAGTAAAACAATTAATTGAATCAGTCGAGAACGAACTGCCTTTAATCTGTTCTTCAAAATCGACCTCCTCCCCCGTTAAGTAAACTGGGCCCCCTTGCGAGGGCCCAGTTTATTGTAATGACTGAACAAGTTTGGAAGAAAAACTTCCCCCAAACTGTTATCTACTTAACAGTGATGTTTTCGTAAGAAATTGCTCGATTTGCTACAGCGAATCCGCTTACGCCTTTTCCAAGACCAAACAAGTCGATCTGTTCGATGATGTAAAGAGCTGGAGCGCTAGCCGTCACCTTAACTGCAACATCCTTGAGAATTGCAAGACGCTTTTTACTATCAAACTCCTCGCTTGCGCTCTTCAAGAGGGCAGCTTGGGATGCATCACAGTAGAAAGCTCCGGTTGGCTTACAGACGAAGTTTCCGTATGGTCGAGCTGAATCACCACTAGGTGCAGCGTTCCAAGAAAGACCGAGCATGTCACTTGTCCATGTGTAGGTGTTATACAAAGGAAGCCATTGCCCGAAAGTAATGGTTCGGTAGTTAAGAGTTACGCCTACTTTTGCAAGATCTGACTTCACGGACTGATAGATCAAAGTATCAGCTGGAAATGATCCAACAGTGATATCTGCACTCAGTGTTAGTCCATTGGCATATCCAGCTGCGGCTAAGAGTTGCTTTGCCTTTCCTGGATTGAATGGGTAACCAACAACTTTATCGTTGTAGCCAAAAGTGGATGAGGTTGCACCCTGCGTAGCAGCTGCACCTTTACCGGTTAAAAGTCTATTTGCAATAGATGTCTTGTTAACAGCGTAGTTAAGTGCTTGGCGGACGCGAACATCTGAAACTGGTCCACCCTTAATAACGCTAAATGCTAACGACATAACCTGAGGTGCTCGTGGAAGGACTACCTGACCCCCAGCCTGTCTTACAGCACTTATCTGCTCTGGGTTAAGTGATGTAACCATGTTAACTTGACCAGACTGTAGTGCTTGCAAACGTGAGGCAGCATCCACCAAAGGAATAAGGACTAACTTGTCGACCTTTGGTTTGCGCCAAGAAGTCTTAAATGCAGAAAGTTCGATTCGTGTAGTTGTTAATGAATCTACCTTGAATGGACCTGTTCCAACTGGCTTTTCAGCAAAGACGGTTGCACCAGCTTCTTTCCAAGCCTTTGGCTCGACTATGTAAAGAGCTGCTAACTTTCTTGGCAAGATTGCATCTGCTGAAGACAATGTTGCGGTTGCTTGAGTCGTAATCTCGACAACAAGATCACTAATCTTCTTAGCTGAAGCAACACCTGGAAGCTCTGTTCCGCCAATAACGGTTCTACGACCATCGGCACTAGTTAGGTACTCAACATTTGCCACAACTGAATCAGCATTGAATGCTTCACCATTTGAGAACTTGACACCCTTGCGCAGTGTGAACTGCCAAGTTGTCGGAGATGTGTTTTTCCATGAAATTGCAAGACGTGGCTGCACTTCACCTTTAGTGTCAACAATTGTCAGCGCATCAAAAATGGCAGCATATGTGTTAATACCAGGAGTACCAGGACCTTCTCTAAAAGGATTTCCCTGACTTGGTGGCAAACCTGGAACACCAACAGTCAATGTCTTTGTCGCTGCAATTGCAGGTGTTGTTCCACCTAATGCAAGAGCGGCAAGGGCTAATGAGACCGTTAAACTTATAATCTTTTTCTTGTGCATTTACTCTCCCTAGGTTGAACTGCGAGCTGTTAACGGCGTTACTCTTCCGAAAATACGCATAAATGTCAACGCTTTTCAGGGTGTGAGGCCAATTCTGGCCAAATTCAAAGGTTGGGAAAGATCCCAGATAGTTCCAAAAAGACCATGAAGTTATAGGGTTATTTTATGAGTATTGGGCCTATCTCCTTGGTGACAATCCTGAGCCCAGAACTAGATCAATCGGTGGCCATGTACCAGAAGGCATTTGATTGGCAGATTGCCTCTAGTAATCCTCAGATCACCCCAGAACGGGCACAGGGGTGGGGAGCTATCAAGTTGGCGGGGGCGCCAACGGTCACGGTTGAGGGCATTAATGGTGGAGTTAGATTTATTCAATCGCAGGAGTATCAAACACCCGTGCCACTAAAAACTTTTGGTTGGAGCGCTTTAGAGGTTTGCGTCGATGATGTTTTTTTCTACACAGATCGCGCAATAAAAGCTGGCTTCACTTTGCTCAATGAACCTGTTGCCCTGTCTGGAAGCGACAAGCCTTTGCCACTGATAGCCGCCCAACTTGCTGGCATCAATGGAGAAGTACTTTATATAACTCAGATTTTAGATGAGATGCCTAACTTTGAACTACCCGATGTTAAAAAAGAGTCAGGCAGTGTTTTTATCTGTGTTCTTGGAGCTTCAGATCTAGAGGCATCACGCAAGGTTTTAGAAGAGGGTTTTGGCCTAAGGCGTGCAAGCGATCGACATGTGGCAATTAAAGTTTTAAATAAGGTTTATGACAGGCCACTTACAGATACTCATCGACTTAGTTCTTTGCAGCTCAATGGTCGCAATGCAATAGAGATCGATCAGATGCCCGCAGAAGCAGTTAATCGCGTAGTCAAAGATGGATTATTGCCACCTGGAATAAGCATTGTTTCGGTTGTTGGGCAAAGTGACCAGGAGATTTTTCTTAAACTTCCAGATGGTGCAGGTCTAGAGATTCTTCCTCACAATTAATGTGAGTAATGTGTTGACTTATATTTTGCATAGGACATAAATCCTTCGATACCTAGCTCGGTACCTATGCCACTATTTCGTCTTCCACCAAATGGTGCAGCTGTATTAAAACCAAAACAGTTAATGCCGATCGAGCCAGTGTCGATCTGATCTGCAACTTGTCGGGCATGTGCTTCATCTTTTGACCAAACTGAGCCAGCTAAACCAAACTCTGAGTCGTTTGCAACGTTGATAGCTTCCTCATCGTTGTCAACTGTTATTACCGAAACAACTGGCCCAAAGATCTCTTCCTGGCTTATTCGCATCTTGCTTTTTACCCCAGTAAAAATCGTTGGATTTAGATACCAGCCCTTTTTAAGCTCTGCCGGCCTGTCACCGCCACATGCAATCTTTGCACCCTCTTGTAATCCGGATTGAATATAGCCTTCAACCTTTTCTCTATGTTCTTTACTGATAAGTGGACCATTATGAGTTTGGGGATCAAAAGGATCGCCAACAATTATTGATTGTGCAGATTCGACCATCGCATCCAGCAACTCTTGATAACGGTTTTTAGACACAATGACTCTTGAGTGAATGAAGCAATTTTGACCAGTAAATGTAAATCCTAGATAAGGAAGATTTTTTGCAAAAGTAGATACGTCTACATCATCAAGAATAACGGCTGCAGATTTGCCACCTAGTTCTAGAACGGTTGGAATAAATCTTTCTGCACAGGTTTTCGCAATCGCTTTTCCAGTATTTGTTGAACCTGTAAATCCAACAATTCCAATATCTTTATGAGAAACAAGTGCTTCTCCTGCTTCTCTTGAACCTGGTAAAACATTGATCACTCCATCAGGAAAGCCAGCCTCTATTGCTGCTTCTGCAAAAACATACCCTTCTAAAGGAGATTGAGGGCTAGGTTTAAGAACAACCGTTCCTCCTAAAGCCAAGGTTGGCCCAATTTTAAACATACCCATTTCCAATGTTCCGTTGTAAGGAACGATGACAGCTGTTACGCCACGTGATTCAAGTTGTATTGAACTTTTTTTCACACTTGTTGGATTTTGTATAGCTGGGATGGGACGAACCTGATCAAGTTCTATGCTCTCGGCAAGCTCTGCGTAATATCGCAAAAGTTCAGCTGGTCGACTTGGTCGAGAAAACGCCGAAGCAAAAGGGCGACCTAATTCATGTGCATACAAGACAGATAGCTCTTCG
>DAISII010000044.1:0-7325 GCA_036822115.1 Candidatus Planktophila sp. | reverse complement strand
GCAAAGGCTGGCAAGAAGGTTTGGACTATCGGAGTTGACTCTGATCAGTACCTATCAGCTTCAGCTGCAGAGAAGAAGAACATGCTCACATCAATGATCAAGCGCGTTGACCGTGCTGTTTACGATGTTATTGCAACAGCTGTTGCAGGATCATCTGTAAACGATGTTCTAGATGAGTCCGGTATCTACGGTCGCCTTTACAACCTCTCACTTGATGGCGTTGGTGTTTCTTACTCTGGTGGATACATCACAAAGTACAAGGCTCAGATCGATAAGGCTGCAGCTGCAATCAAGTCAGGCAAGATCAAGGTTCCAACAAAGCCATAATCTGGCTTAAGTAAGTGGCGTTTGGCCCAGCAATGGAGTTAAATCTCCTTGTTGGGCCAAATGTTTTTCCCGGTAAGAGTTAAGTCAAAGGAGAGTTTCAGTGTCAGTAGCAGTAGAACTGCGACACATCAGCAAGCGCTTTCCTGGCGTAATTGCCAACAAGGATGTCTCACTGAAAGTTGAATCTGGCACAGTCCATGCCCTTGTCGGTGAAAATGGTGCTGGCAAGTCAACTGTTATGAAAATCCTTTATGGAATGCAGCGACCTGACTCTGGCGAAATTTTAGTCAATGGCCAAGCTGTTAACTTTAAAACTCCCAACGACGCAATCGACGCGGGCATCGGTATGGTCCATCAGCACTTTATGTTGGCTGATAACTTCACAGTGCTAGAAAATATTATTTTAGGTTCTGAACCACAACACGGTGGCACTATAGATTTTGCTAGCGCCCGGAAAAAAGTTGTTGAAATGGCCGAACAGTACGGACTAGATATAGATCCAGATGTTCTTGTTGAAGAGTTAGGTGTTGGACAGCGCCAAAGAGTTGAGATTTTAAAAGTTTTATTCCGAGGTGCTCGAATTTTGATCTTTGATGAACCAACTGCAGTTTTAGTTCCGCAAGAAGTAGATGATCTCTTCCAGGCACTTGAAGGTTTAAGGGCACAAGGAATGGCTCTGATTTTTATCTCACACAAGCTTGATGAAGTATTGCGCGTGGCTGATGAAGTAACCGTTGTGCGACAAGGCTCTACTGTTGCCGAAGTTAAATCTAAAGATGTCACCGCTCGTCAATTGGCAGAACTAATGGTTGGAAGTGAGCTTCCAAAGCCATCCACCTTAGGCCACACACGCCGAGAAGAAATTACTTTGTCACTTAAGGATGTTTCAGTGCCAACAACAACTGGCAGCCGTGATTTGTTGGCGAATATCTCCTTTGATCTTCATGCCGGCGAAGTTATTGGAATTGCGGGAGTAGAAGGAAATGGTCAGGCCGAATTAGTTGAAGCAATAATGGGCTTGCGTGACTACACCGGTTCAATTCAATTTAACGGCTCCGCTATAGATGAATTAAGCGTTGCCGATCGCCATGACTTAGGAATTGGTTTGATTCCTGAAGATCGTCAGCGACAAGCGCTAATGATGGGCTCACCGTTGTGGGAGAATAGAATTCTTGGTCATCAACGCAGCAAGCCTGTAATGCGTGGCTTTGTTATTGATAAAAAAGCAACTATGGAAAGCACTCGCACAATCATGCAAGAGTTTGATGTGCGTGCACCGGGTCCAGACACATTGGCAGCGGCACTATCAGGTGGAAACCAGCAAAAGTTTATTGTCGGCCGCGAGATGAGCAAAGCCCCAGCGCTTTTGGTTGCATCTCATCCAACGCGTGGTGTTGATGTTGGTGCACAAGGTGCAATCTGGGATGTTCTACGCAAAGCCCGTGAAAAAGGAATGGCGATTGTTTTAATTTCAGCTGACCTAGAAGAGTTAATTGGAATGTCTGATCGATTATTAGTTATGTTGCGAGGAAAGTTAACTACCGAACTTGATCCTGCAAAGACAACTCCAGAACAACTTGGTTCAGCGATGACGGGTGCAGCATGAGTAACGTGCTCACAAGAAAGTTATCTCCTAGCAAAGTTGGGTTAGCAATTGCAGCCCCACTAGCCGCAGCAGTTTTTTCTATTTTGATTTCAAGTATTGCAGTGATTGTCAGTAAGAAATCGCCACTTGATGCTTTTAAAACCATGTGGGAGTACGGTATTGAAGCAGGGTCCTTGATGGAGGTTGTTAATACGGCAACCCCGTATTACATCGCTGCAATTGCTATTGCAGTCACCTTTAGAGCAGGTCTTTTTAATATCGGTGTAGAAGGTCAATTGCGATTAGGCGCGCTTTTTAGTTGTTACATCGGAGCAATGTTTGTTCTTCCACCGGTGTTACATGTTGCCGCTGTCTTTATTGTGGCGATGACATTTGGTGGATTGTGGGCCGCAATTGCTGCCTATTTAAAGGTGAAACGTGGCGTGAATGAAGTTATCTCAACAATCATGCTTAATAGCTTGGCTGGTGGTTTGTCTGCTTACTTATTGTCGAAGCACTTTGCACTAGTTGAAGAAGGCTCTAACAACCTTCAAACTAAGGAGCTTCCAGCATCGGCACAAGTTCCAGATCTAATGCCAATACTTCGCAAACTTGGTGTAGAAGATCAACCAGGCGGTGGCGTCTACGGAATGTTTTTCGTGGCAGTTGCATTGGGATTTATTTTCTGGTTTGTTGTTAATCGCACTCGCTTTGGCTTCGAGCTTCGAGCATCGGGATTAAATCCAATTGCTGCTCGAGTCAGTGGAGTTAATTCAAAGAAGATGACCTTTATGGCGCTAGTTATTTCAGGTGCGATCGCAGGACTGTCGGGATTACCCGAAGTCCTTGGGCAAACTCACTCGTACAACCTTGGATTCCGTGCAGGCATTGGTTTCTCGGCAATCGCAGTTGCATTATTGGGTCGCAACTCTGCTGGCGGAATGGCTGTCAGCGCACTTCTCTTCGGATTCTTAGAAGTAAGTTCGCGCTCTTTGGAACTTATTGATATCGCACCCGAAACCTATGTGATCATGCAAGGCTCAATCCTTTTGAGCTCGGTTGTGGCATACGAAGTTGTCAGACGCTTCAGATTAACGCTGCAAAGCAATGAGTTAGCAAAGGTGGTGCAGGCGTGAAGGTTATGAAGATGCTGCGTTATGCAACCATGTTGGTTTTTGTCTTGGCTTCTATTCGCATCATTACAGGTGCAACCGATTTAACAAGTACTGGAACAGCATCTGCTGCGCTCTTACTTTCTGTACCAATTGTGCTTGCAGCGCTAGGTGGTTTGTTCTCAGAACGCGCTGGTGTTGTAAACATTGGCTTAGAAGGCATGATGATTATGGGCGCATGGGCCGGTGGGTACATTGGTTCACAGCACGGACCATGGGCTGGTTTATTAGGTGCTGTCGTTTTCGGATCTCTAGGTGCTTTGGTGCATGCAATCGCTACGGTTACATTCGGCGTAGATCATGTTGTATCTGGTGTTGCAATCAACATTATTGCTGCAGGCTTAGTGCGATACCTTTCGACGCTTTTGTATCAGGGTGGATCATGGCCTGGACCATCTCAATCTCCAGGAATCGAAACTATTTCGGTTAACGGCCTTCCGGTCTTATCTGGTGGCCATTACTTCGGGTGGAAAAGTCCGGATCTGTTGGGTTCTATAGCAAGTCACAACTGGTTTTTTATCTCTGACTTAGCTTCGATTCTGCGCGGCTTAACAGGAGATGTTTCATATGTAACGGTTGTTGCAATCGCATTTGTACCGTTGGCTTACTTCATTTTATGGCGCACCGCATTTGGTTTGCGTTTACGTAGTGCTGGCGAAGCTCCCACAGCTGCTGAATCACTTGGTGTTAACGTCTATGCAATGAAGTATGCAGGAGTACTTATTTCAGGCGGTTTAGCTGGATTAGGTGGAGGCTTCTTGGCTATCGTTGCAGCAAGTAATTACCAAGAAAATCAGGTTGCGGGTCGTGGATACATCGGCTTGGCAGCACTTCTGTTTGGAAATTACCGTCCTGGTGGATTATTAGCAGGTGCTGGTCTCTTTGGTTTTGCCGATGCACTCCAACTTCGTGATTCCGCTGCGATCCATGCACTTCTATTGTTCATTGTTGTGATTCTTGCTTTTGTGGCCTTCAGAAAGTTCAAGAGCGGCAAACTCGTAAGCGCGGCCATAACTCTTGGATCAGCTGCATTTACATTGTGGTTCTACTTTGCAGTTGATGAACTTCCAGGGCAGTTAGTAACTATGACTCCATATATTGCAACGATTTTGGTGATGGCACTTGCTTCGCAGCGATTGCGAATGCCTGCAGCAGATGGAATTCCATATCGTCGTGGTGGTTTGAGATGACCCAGATTAATTGGGAACAGATTCACAAGGAAGCTATCGGTGCAATGAAGAACGCTTATGCTCCATATTCAAAGTTTCCAGTTGGTGTTGCGGCACTGGTAAGTGATGGTCGCATTGCAACGGGCTGTAATGTTGAGAACGCAAGTTATGG
This sequence comes from Candidatus Planktophila sp., assembly GCA_036822115.1. Lineage (GTDB taxonomy): Bacteria > Actinomycetota > Actinomycetes > Nanopelagicales > Nanopelagicaceae > Planktophila. The sequence continues at coordinate 2,900 of DAISII010000044.1, read as the reverse complement.
CGTGGGATTGTGCGCTGAATGTGGTTTGGTTTCTAATTTGATTTCTACTGGTGGCGGACGATTAATTGCTGTTGTGTGCGTTGATGGGCAAGGAAACTATTTGGCACCGTGTGGACGCTGTCGCCAGCTGTTGTTTGAACATGGTGGCCCAGAAGCGTTGCTTATGACTGATGATGGACCTCAAAAAATGTCCGCCATGTTGCCCTGGGCTTTTGGCCCAGATGATCTTGACCGCAACGAGCGCTAAGTGATGGAAGCCTTTTCAGCCGCGGAAATCATTGCGGCAAAGCGTGATCATCATTCTTTAACTGATCCACAAATCGATTGGGTAATCGATGCGTACACACGCGGAGCTGTTGCTGATGAGCAGATGAGTGCGTTATTGATGGCGATTTTGCTTAACGGTATGGAAAATCGCGAAATATCACGCTGGACAGATGCGATGATCAACAGTGGAGAACGCATGAACTGGTCAGCGTTATCTCGTCCAACTGTTGATAAGCATTCAACTGGTGGAGTTGGTGACAAAATCACTTTGCCTTTAGCTCCACTTGTTGCAGCCTGTGGTGCTGCTATTCCACAACTTTCTGGTCGAGGACTTGGCCACACAGGTGGCACTTTAGACAAATTAGAATCAATTCCAGGATGGCGTGCATCGTTATCAAATGCCGAAATGCTCAAGGTATTGCAAGATTGCGGCGCAGTAATTTGTGCAGCAGGTGCGGGTTTAGCGCCAGCGGATAAAAAACTCTATGCATTGCGAGATGTCACTGCAACTGTTGAGGCAATTCCACTGATTGCATCATCGATCATGAGCAAGAAAATCGCCGAAGGAACTAGCGCCCTTGTCTTAGATGTTAAAACTGGTGCTGGCGCGTTTATGAGCGATCCAGAAAAGGCAAAAGAATTAGCACACGTTATGGTTGGTCTGGGAAAACGTGCTGGCGTCAATACAGTTGCACTTGTTACAGCGATGGATGTTCCCCTGGGATTGACCGCGGGTAATGCACTCGAAGTTCGTGAATCAGTAGAAGTTCTTGCCGGTGGGGGACCATTAGATATTGTCGAGCTAACAGTTTTGTTGGCACGAGAAATGTTAGAACTAGTTGGAATTAAAGATGCCGATCCAGCCGCTGCTTTAAAAAATGGAAAAGCCATGGATGTGTGGCGTCAGATGATTTCTGCCCAAGGCGGAGATCCAGATGCAAAACTTCCGGTAGCAAAAGAAAACACTGTTGTTACCGCAGAACGCGATGGAACTATTCTTGCTATGGATGCAATGAAGGTTGGAATTGCTGCCTGGAGATTGGGAGCAGGCCGATCTCGTCAGGGCGAGGCTGTTCAAGCTGGTGCCGGAATTGAAATTCACGCAAAGCCAGGGGACTCAGTACGTGCAGGATCACCGCTTTATACGCTCCATACAGACACTCCAGCCGCCTTTACCAGGGCTTTGGAGTCACTGGAGAACTCTGTGAGTATTGGCGCAGTACCTGCCGGCGGTATTGATCGCCTGCCGTTAGTTATTGAACGAATCGTTGATTAAGGGACATAGGGGCAAAAAATGTCAATGAACAGTATTCCTACTAAGGATCAGATCGCATTAGTGCCAAAGGTATTGCTGCATGATCACCTAGATGGTGGGCTGCGACCACAAACAATTATTGATATCGCCAAAGAAATTGGTTACACCGCACTTCCTTCCGATGATGCAGCCGAACTAGCGACGTGGTTTCGCGAAGCCTGTGATTCAGGATCATTGGTTCGCTACCTTGAAACCTTTGATCACACCATTGCAGTGATGCAACGCCGCGAAGACATTATTCGTGTCGCTCGCGAATGCGCACTAGATCTTGCCCGCGATGGTGTGGTGTACGCCGAAGTTCGTGGCGCGCCAGAATTATTTACAGGACAAGGCTTGTCTATGGCAGATGTTGTAGAAGCAACAATTGAAGGATATGAAATTGGAATGAAAGAGGCAGCTGCCGAAGGTCATCCAATTGTTGTTCGTTCGCTGTTGTGCGGAATGCGTCAGAATAAAAACTCGCAAGAAGTTGCCGAACTTGTTGTTAAGTACCGAGACAAAGGAGTTGTTGGATTTGATATCGCTGGCCCTGAAGATGGTTTTCCGCCATCTGATCAAAAAGATACTTTTGATTATCTTCGTAAAGAAGATGCCCATTTTACTATCCATGCTGGTGAAGCGTATGGAATCCCGTCAATCTGGGAAGCCATCCAACTCTGCGGAGCCGAAAGACTAGGTCACGGTGTTCGAATCATCGATGACATCGATTTTTCTGGTGCTGAACCAAAGCTGGGTCGACTTGCATCCTACGTTCGAGATCGACGTATCCCGCTAGAGCTGTGCCCAACGTCAAATCTACAAACTGGTGCTGCGGCAAGTTATGCCGAACATCCCATTGGCGCGTTAGCCAAACTTCGTTTTCGCGTAACTCTTAATACGGACAACCGTTTGATGAGCCAAACTTCGATGTCATTTGAGATGGAAGAGGCGGTAAAAGCCTTTAATTGGGATTTTGCAGAGCTCCAAAGACTCACTATTAACGCTATGAAAAGTGCATTTATCCCATACCCAGAGCGTCTAAAAATTATCGAGCACGTAATCAAACCAGGGTATGCAAAGGTTTCAGCTGGTTCATGATTGATTTTAATGATCCAGCCTTTGTATCTAACCCATACCCAGCGCTGAAAGAACTTCGTGCTGTAGGCGAGCCTGTGTGGCATGAAGGAATGCAGATGTTTCTTGCTGCTCGCCATTGTGATGCTAATGATGTATTTCGCAATAAATCTTTAGGCAGAATTTTCACTGAAAAGAGCCCACAATTTGAGTGGGAAATCTTTAATTGGTTACATGCAGATTCAATTCTAGATAGTGAGCCACC
>DAISII010000043.1:0-7338 GCA_036822115.1 Candidatus Planktophila sp. | reverse complement strand
ATGTCCTAGGCCCCTAGACGATGGGGACGTTCTAAGGCTTGGCAATCTTACCCGCGTTTATGCGTGGGGCCAAACCCGATATTTAGGCACAAAAAAGCCGCTCTCCCTTCGGATTAGGGGTAGCGGCTCTTTTGTTTAATGGTTGTTCTGGATCAAGATTGGTCTGGATTAATTAAGCGCCCAACGAACAGTAATTGAGACTGTTACATCTTGCTCGCCTAGATCAACCTCTACAGCAGCACTATCTGCCATGCCAGCCTTTGCCATTGGGAAAGGTGATGAGTACACAGGTGAAGATTGCTCCTCAAGTGACAAGACCTTACCTAGATTTGTTCCAAGAAGTTTTGCATAAGAAGTTGCCTTTGATCGTGCATTAGCAACAGCTGCTGCGCGGGCTTCTTCAGTTGCTGCAGCTGGATTAAGAGTTGTTGGAATTACTCCACCAAGCTGCACATTGTCGCCACCAGCTGTGACAACTGCTTCGATAATCGCACCAGCATCAGCTGCTTTTCTAACTAGCACATCAAAAGTTTGTGATGCGCGGTAGCCAGTGATCTTTGTGCCGGTCTCTTGTGTCCAGGTGTATTCAGGGTAGACAGAAATATTTGCAGAACGAATATCTTTTACCGCGATATTTTTATCTTTCAGCGCTGCACGAACAGCGGCAGCAGATTTGCTAGCTGATGACAGTGCTGAAGCATTTGTTGCTGCAACAGTAGAAACAGTTGCGTTAAAGCGAACTGCATCAGGAACAACCGAGATTGTGCCAACACCTGTGACGGTGAGGTATCGGTTATCTACAGTGCCGGCGCCATTGGCCGGAATTGCAAGGGCGACCACGCCTGCGACTGCGGCAATGGTAAGAATTGATACGAAGGTACGAATTTTTGTAAGTTTCATACCTTAAGTATCTCTTATTTATTGTGATGAGCGTTAGTTATTGCTGGGAATAGTGCGAGAATTAGCGGGTGAGCCAGTTCTTGAGTACCTGCGATGCATCGTCGATGGATAGTGCCGCAAAGGTTTTGATGGCCGGCGGATTGGTGGCATTCCCAACTGAAACTGTTTATGGGTTGGGCGCTGATGCGTGTAATGAAAATGCGGTTGCACGTATTTATCAGGCAAAGGGTCGGCCAGCCGACCACCCATTAATTGTGCATGTGGCATCACTTGCTGGCTTGGGCGATTGGGCCGATGATGTTCGCCCATATGCAATTGCATTGGCACGTGATTTTTGGCCAGGCCCCATGACTTTGATTGTGAAGCGATCTGCGTTGGCCGGTGATTTTATAACTGGCGGTCAGGACACAGTTGGTGTGCGAGTTCCGAATCATCCCGTTGCATTGGGGTTGTTGCAGGCTTTCATCAAGAACGGCGGCAAAGGTGTTGCTGCCCCTAGTGCAAATAGATTTGGAAATGTTTCGCCAACAACAGCCCATGCAGTTGTTGCAGAGCTCGGTGAATACTTGGCTGATACCGATCAAATTCTTGATGGTGGGGCGTGCGATGTTGGTGTTGAATCAACCATTATCGATTGCACCGGTGATGTACCGCGCATCTTGCGACCAGGGGCTGTGACCGCCCAGATGATTCAACAGTCCACCGGGCTAACCGTTGTTGATGCAGTGGTTGCGCATGTTGCTGCCCACGAAGAGATCCGGGTCAGCGGATCGTTAGAGAGCCATTACGCCCCAGATGCAACAGTTGTGTTGGATCAATCCCCGCTTGCAGGTCAGGGCTTTATCGCATTGGCAGATAGCCCAACACCTGCTGGCGTCATCAGGTTAGCTGCACCACAAACACATCAAGAGTTCGCCCGAGTTTTATATGCAGCACTTAGGGCAGCAGATGATCAGGCAATAGCGGTAGTCGTTGTTCACCAACCTGCCGGCGACGGAATTGCGATTGCAATCCGTGATCGGTTAATGAGAGCAGCAAAAAAATAACCCTGCCATAGTCACGCTATGGCAGGGTTATTTTTATTTAATTATTTAAGCAGTTGCTCTAATGATGAAACTTGTAGTGACTCCATTAACAGTTACCTTGATTGTGTACGAAGCGTACTTCTTGGCAAATGTCAGAGCTGGAATTGTTACGCGCCCAGTAGAAGAAACCCTAATCTTTCCTAGGGAAACTCCTGTTCCATTTGCAGCAACAAAGGATACGGTTCCAGTTGCTGAAGGCTTAAACCCTGTTACGACAATTCGTGTAGGAACATCGACAGGAATTTGAACTTCAGATTTCTTGGTACGTGAAATAGTTGCTACTGGAGCTTTCTCATCTGCGCCAATACCACCGAGAGTAAGAGAAGAACTCAAGCGAAGTGGTGTAGATTCAACTGAAGCGTTTGTTAAGAACTTGGTTGACAAGCGTGCTGAACTTACTTTTATTGGCTCACCAATAATGATTGGGATTTCACCAGATGTTGCGACCGGAACTACAGCAGTTGTGCCTGTATTTCTTGGCGCAATTATCTTTATAAGTGGCTTACCAACTTCTAAAACGGTAATTGAGGGCGGATAATCCGCGGCCATTGCTGGAGCAGACAGGGTTACTGAGGTTGCAATTAAGCAACCTGCAACAACTGTACTTAGACGCTTAAAATCTTTGATCATGACTTTCACTTCCGCTCTTGTTGTAGCACCTTGATAAAGCAACGATTCTTATTCTCTCACCCTTAGTATACCAATACAAGAGGGCACCACTCCCGAGACTCAACCCCCAAATGCATGTAAGTGGCAATCCAAAACGGGGGGGGTGAGTGACCAGTCTGTAGATCCTCATCAAATTCCTAGCTCCTAGCCTCTGGATCGGTTAGGGGTGAGCGCTCTTATGTGTCAAAATACACCTTCAGGATTTCGACAAATGCAACGCTATTTCTAAGGGAGCACATTAGGCATGGACTTAAGAGATTTTTATCGATTGATCCTGCGTAATTTGGTCTTAACAGTTGTGTCAGTTTTATTGGGCGTGGGCGTTGCTGCCGGAATCACCTACTCAATGACGCCTATCTACCAAGCAAAGGTTCAACTCTTCGTCTCAACGCCGTCATCAGCGCTAGATGTGTCAGCCCTGGTGCAAGGTTCAAGTTTTTCCCAGCAACGAGTTAAGTCATATGCACAAATCGTTAACGGCCCAGAAACGTTGCGACCAGTAATCATTGGACTGAAACTTCCATACAGCTACGAGCAACTTGCCAAGAATGTAAGCGCAACAGCGCCATTGGATACAGTTCTTATTTCCGTGACTGTTTCTGATCCAGATGCATATCTTGCTGCACGAATTGCTAATGCAGTCGGTCAACAATTTGCCATAACTGCCAATACCCTAGAAATTTCAGGAACAGCTAACTCTTCTGCCATTAAAGTTTCGATGGTCAAGAGCGCATCATTGCCAAATGCTCCTTCATCACCAAAGACCGCACTTAACCTATTGCTTGGTTTAATTCTTGGCTTTGGTATGGGAGTTGGACTTTCAATTCTTCGAACAATCTTTGATAACACTCTTAAGAGCGAAGCTGATCTTGATGAAACAGCTTTGTTGGCTTCAATCGCATTTGATCCATCTGCAGAAGAAAAGCCACTGTTGACTCAAATCAGTCGTTATGCGCCTCGAACTGAATCCTTCAGAGCGTTTCGTACTAACTTGCAGTATGTACGTGCTGAAAATCCACCAAAAGTTATCGCGATTACATCTGCTGTTCCAGGCGAAGGTAAAACTTCAACATCTCTAAACTTGGCAATCTCATTTGCAACCTCTGGCATGAAGACATTGCTGATTGAAGCAGATATGCGTAGACCGAAAATTAGAGAGTATTCAGCCCAAGAAGGCAAGAAATCAGGACTTTCAGACATTCTAAGCGGCAAGATACAAGGAGATATTGCTACTCGAGTTCAAGAAGTTGCATACGCTTTTTCAGACCTCGAGTTAACAATTATCTCTTCAGGTACCACCCCGCCAAATCCAGCAGAGCTTCTTGATTCTGAATCATTTAAGCAACTTATTGAATATGCAAAGACTCAATTCGATTTTGTCATCGTGGATTGCCCACCAACACTATTAGTAGCAGATGCTGCGATCATCGCCGCCCGCACCGATGGCGCAGTAATCGTGACCCGAGTTGCCAAAACCAAGATTAATCAATTCTTGGCCGCACGCGAGAATCTAACCAATGTCGGAGTAAATGTAATTGGCGCAGTCATGAACATGATTCCTTACTCTCGCACTGATGAGTACGGCCGAAAGTACGGATACGGATATGGGTACGGATACGGCAAGTATCGTTCATACCGCGCTTACCGCAGCTACGGTACCTACGGAAATGAAGCGGGCTACCACCCTAAAGCTTCGTATGCACCTAAAGATTTTGCCGAACAAGCCGAAAGCGACAACAAGAAGTAATTTTGTCTAACGGATGAGCTAATGATGAAAAGAGCTAGTTCACCTGCAATCAAAAAGTACGCACTGTATATCGCAGCGATATTAATTGCTGGCTGCCTGATTTCCTTAGCATCGACCGCGTTTTTTGCAAACAAGGTTGTTAACCAATTAAAGGAATTAAAAGTAGATCAACCATTGCAGCGCAACGAGCAAGTGCAAAAGATTAGTACCAGTGTTCACCTGCTAAACATCTCGGTTTCTAACCCATTTTTTGCCCTGACAACTTTGATTGCCACAACTCCGCAAACATTCCTGCCAGCCTCGCGCGCACTTAGGTCAGCCGATCAATTTGTCGCCTCAACTTCACAGTTCTTGCAGAATCAAAGCCAGGGCGAAATCAGTGCAGTAGCTGCGGCGGCGCATTTAGATGCCACTCTGCCGCAGCTGAAAAACACTCTCAATGCCCTATCCCAGCTGCGCGTGGGTGGCCTCTTTGCATCCTTAGACAACAGGTTAAGTCAGGTAAGAGCTGATGCATCAGCTGTTTACGATGCAACTTCGGCTATTGCACCGATTCTAAAAACCTTTCCGGGTATTTCAGGGCAAAGCGCACCACGCAACTATTTAATTGCTTTTCAAAACTCTGCCGAAGCGCGTGGCACCGGTGGCATCTTGGGTGCCTATGCGGTGATGAACATTGATAAAGGAAAAGCAAAATTTTCCGCCTACGGTTCCAACGCAGGCCTGACGCAGTTGGAAGACACACCAATTGTTATGCCCGATGAATTTGTGCGACTTTACAATGATGATCCTGGTATCTGGCAAAACTCCAATATCTCACCGCACTTTCCGTACGGTGCACAGATTTGGTTAGCCTTATGGAAAAACCAGTTCAAACAAGATTTAGATGGAGTCTTAACCTTTGATCCAGCCGCTCTTAGTTATTTACTGAAAGCAACTGGACCAATCATCGTTGATGGAGAAGTCATTGATTCAAAAAATGTTGTGCAAGTTACGCTATCTGATGTCTACAAAAAATATGTCACTAATAATGATTCTCGTAAGCGATTTTTAATAGACATCATCAAGGCTGTTTCAAAGAAGATTGAAGCTAATGAATTTTCAAGCACAGATTTGCTAAAGCAGATGATTTACCCCATCAACCAACACCGCATCCTCTTTTACAGCACACAACAGAGCGAACAAAAGATTATTGAGCAATCTGCAATTTCAGGGGCTATTAGCGAAGAGCTAGACAATGAATATCGTCTTGTTATTCAAAATACATCAGGCAATAAAATGGATTACTACCTTAAGCGCGACCTAAATATCGAGTCACTAACCTGTGGCGCTAAGCGCAGCACTAAAGTCACATTTTCCCTGACAAACACCGCATCACCAGTGGACAAACTGCCTGCCTATGTTGCCGGCCGTTTAGACCTTAATAAGCCACAAGGGCTAGCAAATAGTTATGGCACCAGGGCGGTAATTCTGCCTCCTGTGGGCTCGTATTTGCTGAACGCAACAGAGTTAGCAACCAAGCGTAAATTTGGATTCTTAGTCAACGAACGTGGACGAAAAGGCGTTGGCGTACAAGTTGATTTAGCTGCTGGCCAAACGCAAACTTTCTCACTAACTTTTAGTGGCGGTAAAGGCAAGTTAACTAGCTACGTGCAACCACTTGTCATCGATCAAACAGACACAATCATCGACAGGTGCACACCATGACAACGCAAAGAGTAATTGTTGTGTGCAAATACAATCAAGCGCGATCGATTACGGCAGCAGCAGCGCTGCGCAGATTTTTTCCTGATCTTGAAATAATCACCGCTGGCATTCAAGCTAACCCGTTAGCGCCGATCCCATCATCGATCCTAGAAATCTTAGATCAATGGGGTGTCACTGAATATGATGAACGTTCAACCCCTGTTGTAAATCTAAAAAATGTAAACCCTTCAGATTTAATCCTGTGCGCCGATACAGAGGTCAAAGAGGTCTTAATTAAGCAATTACTATTACTAGATCCGCAGTCGTACCAGATTCATGTCCTAGAAGAGTATGCCAATTCAGCCGAAGAGATTCCGGTTGACCCCGTCAGTATGGGTGAATCAGATACAAAAACTCAGTTAGCACGTTCAATCGTTCTAGCCGTCAGAGCCGTGCGCCGCCACTTACATATGCAACCACCAATTACTATCGCGCGCTTTCCAGTTGATAAGGCACAACACCTGCAAGTACAACAACAGTTAATTTCCTTGATTCAAGAAAACAAAGGGGTAATCATTGATGCAGGCTTTGCAATCCCTAACCGATTGTTGTGGCAAGCACACTCCACGAACTTTCTACCCTTTAATCCAAATCGACTGGTGATACATCCAGATACCAAGCCAGAATCAGGGATCTATATCTCTAAGTTCGAAGTTGATTTAGCCCCCCGCATCTTTTTATCTAAGCAGTACCTGGCTTGGCTCACCCATCTAAGCCAGCATCAAACTGTGTATGCCTTAGCCCAACCCGCCTCAGAGCTACCCGCCAGCCGCTTCCATGAAGCTATGACCGGGCTTGTCCATTCTTAGGCCAATGTCAGATAATGGGATCTGAGACACTTACCGCTTCAATCGGGTAACAAGATTTTGGGAGTTATGGCGCATGCCGAATAGAACGTATTCAAAATTGGCTGCGGATTTTCGCAAGCGGCTAGTTATCGCCGATACCTTGGCAATTGTTGTTACCCAAGGATTAGTTCTGTGGTTTCGCGATTTCTCATTAGACCTAACCTCCACCTCGGGAACCCTTGATCTCTTCTTGCTCTCATTAATTCCACTGTTTTGGCTTTATTTCTTAAGTACTGAACGCAGCTGGGAGTCCCAGATTTTTCAGGACTCGCTCAAGTTGTTTAGAAGGCCTCTTATCGCCGGACTCAAAACCGCTGTCACCGTTACCTCCTTTGCTTACATA
>DAISII010000042.1:0-7565 GCA_036822115.1 Candidatus Planktophila sp. | reverse complement strand
TGAGATGGTCCTTGTTATCGGTCCAACGCGATCAGGCAAATCTTCGCTGCTTAGGCTTATAAATGGCTTAGTTCCTCATCACACAGGCGGAATATTGGCTGGCGATGTAAGTGTCGACGGACATTCAACGCAGCTAGTTAAACCTGGAGGCATGGCACATCTAATCGGCATCGTAGGACAAAATCCCGCTAATGGTTTTGTGGCCGATACCGTGGAAGAAGAGCTGGCTTTTGGAATGGAGACACTAAATCTTTCAGGTGATGTCATGCGAAAAAGAGTTGAAGAGGTGTTGGATTTATTAAGTCTTGCGCCATTGCGAGAACGAGCCATATCAACTCTTAGCGGCGGTGAACAACAACGTGTTGCAATTGGTTCGGCTTTAGTTGCACACCCAAAAGTTTTAGTTCTCGATGAGCCAACAAGTGCGTTGGACCCGATTGCTGCAGAAGAAGTTTTATCTATATTGCATCGCCTAGTGCATGATTTAAGTCTGACTGTTGTAATTGCCGAGCATAAGTTAGAGCGGGTTATCCAGTTTGCTGATCGAATTGTTCACATCAATGGTGCCGGTGTTGCACAAATCGGAACACCAGAAGAAATTCTTATGCACTCGCCCATCGCTCCCCCAATCGTTCATTTGGCACGCGCCCTAGGACTGAAGGAAATAGGTGTCTCGGTTCGCGACATGCGAAGAATGACTGCGGAAATTCGGGATAAGGAATATGCACAGGCGGATATGACTTATCCCGAAATTGGAGACCCATTAATTCATGTACGCGATCTTTCCGTGACGTATGACGGCAAATCCGCACTTAAATCTGTTAGTGCAACCATCATCAGTAATGAAATCGTTGCAATTATGGGGCGTAATGGCGCAGGCAAGAGTTCGCTCCTTAAATCTCTTGCAGGGATTGCAGATCTGAGTAGTGGCGCTGTTGATGTTTCCGGGTCGAACCCTCAAAAACTCAAAGGCAAAGAACGCAGAACCTCAATTGGGTTCATCCCACAAGAACCAAGTGACCTTTTGTATGGGCAAAGTGTTCAGATTGAGTGCGAACAAGCAGATAAAGATAATGAAATGCCAACTGGTACTGCCGCTCAAATATTGCACCAATTGGTTCCGGGAGTATCTGCCAACACTCACCCACGTGATTTGTCCGAAGGTCAAAGGCTAGGTCTTGCTTTAAGCATTGTGTTGTCATCAAATCCAGCTGTATTGATCCTTGATGAACCAACCCGTGGTCTTGATTATCAAGCAAAGAAAGAGTTGACGAAGATACTTATCCAATTTGCGAAAGCAACCAACAAATGTGTTGTCCTTGCAACTCATGATGTTGAGTTAGTGGCTGAATTAGCAACCAGAGTCATGTTCCTTGCCGATGGTGACATTGTTGCCGACGGATCAACACTTGATGTTCTTCTTTCTTCACCTGCATTTGCGCCACAAGTTTCAAAGGTAATGTCGCCCCAACCCTGGTTGAAGGTTTCAGATGTAGTTGCTGCGATTGAGGCCCACCAATGATGCGGACTTCAGGAGTTATAAAGTTTTCTTCCAAGAACGCCTTAGTTCTTTCTATCGCTTCTTCTTTTAGTATTGCCGGGTTTATCTGGCCGTTTTTCTATTCTGGAGAAGATCTACCTCGGACACAATTTTTCTTCTGGATTGCAATAATCGCTGCATTTGTCTTAGTCGTATTAGAAATCTCCTCTGCACATTTGGATGCAAAATCTGTTGCATTGCTAGGAGTCTTAGCAGCTCTGATTTCGGCTCTAAGACCACTCGGCGCTGGTGCTGTTGGCATTGAACCAATGTGGTTTGTGTTAATTTTAAGCGCGCGTGTATTTGGAGCATCATTCGGATTTCTCTTAGGGATAATTTCTATGTTTGCCTCAGCCTTGTTAACGGGTGGGCTTGGGCCTTGGCTTGGCTATCAAATGTTTGCAGCTGCTTGGATTGGGATGGCGGCAGGATTATTGCCGAAGAGAGTTTTAGGTAAGAAGGAAATAGCGATGCTTCTCGTATTTGGCGTATTGGCTGCAGGATCCTTTGGAATCCTTATGGATCTACAGTTTTGGCCTTGGGCTCTTGGTAGCAATACTCAACTCTCCTATATTCCTGGCGGTTCAATTGCTGAAAACTTTGGCAGGTTTATTACTTTTCACTTTGCAAGCGCAATGGCCTGGGATATCCCGCGCGCGATTTTTACAAGTGTATTGATTGTTTTTACTGGACCTTCGGTTTTGTCTGCACTTCGCCGCACGTATACCCGAGCAGCTTTTCTCACACCCGTTGTATTCACCGAACGTGTGAAGTAACAAAGGGAAGTTTTACAACTTCTGATAGGCAGTCGCGGCCACGTACATCAACAATTAATTGGTCCCCCACTGCGATCTCTTTTGACACTAGGGCTAAGGCAATTCCATGCTTCAGTGTTGGGGAGAATGTTCCGCTAGTTATTTCACCGATGATTTCACCTTTAGAGTTTTTTACACTCATACCTGCTCGTGGGATTCCGCGATCTAGTGATTTAATCGCCACGCTTTTGCGCACGGATGATCCATTCTCTTGTGCGATCAAGACATCATTGCCAATAAAGGATTCTTTCTTCCAACCAACCGCCCAAGACGCGCTCGCTTCGACCGGTGAAATATCCAAAGACAGTTCGTGACCGTGTAGCGGATAACCCATTTCGGTACGTAAAGTGTCACGAGCACCAAGTCCACAAATCAATCCATCAAGTGGTGCGATTGCTGCAACTAATGCATCCCATACAGCTGCCGCATCCTTAGCTTTTGGTAGCAATTCATATCCGAGCTCACCTGTGTATCCAGTGCGACATAAAATTACATCAGCGCCCGCAATACTTACATGTGCAAATGCCATGTAATCGATATCCGTTCTAATGCCGAGTGAATGTAAAACTTTGGGTGCTAAGGGACCCTGAACCGCAAGAACTGCAAAATCGTTATGCAAATTTGTCACCGTAATTGAAGATGGAGCCTGCTTTTGCAAGGCAGCTACGACATCGGTTGTATTTGATGCATTTGGAACCAGGAAGAAATCTGTTTCACTATTTCGATAAGCAATGAGGTCATCGACTACCCCGCCTTGTGCATTACACAGCAATGTGTATTGGGCAGACCCATCTGAAATCTTTGTTAAATCATTTGTAAGACATTGGTTTAAGAAGGCAAGAGCACCGTCTCCTATAACTGATGCTTTGCCTAAGTGGGAAACGTCAAAGATTCCTACACGCTCACGTACGGCAGCGTGTTCAGCTAGGACACCTGCGCCTGGATACTCGATAGGCATCATCCAGCCACCAAAATCTGCCATCTTGGCGTTGAGGTCTAGATGCTTCTGGTTGAGTGGTGAAATCTTCATTGCACAAACCTACCAATACATCTATTACCCTTCTCCTTATGAGCACATTAAAGATTTCTGATGGCGTCGTAAAAGATGAGGTTTTGGTTTTAGGACTTTCCTCTACAAATTCAAAGGGTGGTATCGCTATCGAAGCCGGAGATATGGCTATCGATACCAAGACGATTCTCTCGCAACTGGTGGACATGGGTGCCACTGGAAAAGCCGACGAGGTCACCAAACTTCCTGGTTCGCATGTGCGTCTTTTAGTCTTTACCGGTCTTGGCAAGAAATCGGCTTCTTACACTCACGAAACATTGCGTAGAGCCGCAGGAAGTGCATCCCGTGCCTTGGCTGGAAATCCATCAGCAACTTTTTCTTTACCGGCCAAAAATTTGGCAGAAGTTGCAGCTGTTGCCGAAGGTGCAGCCCTTGGTGCCTATTCATTTACAGAATTTCGTGGAGCGACAAAGGATGACCACAAGGCCCCATTGAAAACTATCACTGTACATTCGAAATTGGCATCGTCAGCAGAAGCGAAAGCTTCAGTAGTACGCGCAGCAATCATTGCTAAGTACACCTATCTAGTGCGTGATTTAATCAATACTCCCCCAAGCCACTTAACTCCTGACTCATTTACAAAGAAGTTATCTGCTGTAGTTAAGGCTGCAGGTGGTGCAAAATCTGGCTTGAAGATTCAGATCTGGGATGAAAAGCAATTAAAGGCACAAGGTTTTGGCGGAATTATTGGTGTGGGCCAAGGCTCAGCTAATCCCCCACGCTTGCTGCATATTTCATACACACCAAAAGGTAAGGCTGCAAAGCGTTACGCATTTGTAGGTAAGGGAATTACTTTTGACACAGGTGGCCTTGCGCTAAAGCCTGCTGCCGGCATGGAAGCTATGAAATCTGACATGAGTGGTGCAGCAGCAGTTAGTGCTGCCGTAGTTGCAATTGCGGAATTAAAATTAAATGTGGCGATTGAATGTTGGGCACCACTTGCTGAAAATATGCCGAGTGATACAGCCACTCGCCCAAGTGACATCATCACAATCTTTGGTGGAAAGACTGTTGAAGTTCTTAACCCTGATGCTGAAGGACGTCTAGTTTTAGCCGATGGATTAATGAAAGCGCAAAGTTCAAAGCATAAATTAGATGGCATCATCGATGTTGCTACCTTGACCGGCGCACAAGTTGTAGCACTCGGAACTCGCACAAGTGCAGTCATGACTAACAATCAAGATTTCAGCGACAACTTCTTAGCTGTTGCCGCACAGTGTGGCGAACAGTTCTGGCCTATGCCTTTGCCCGAAGAGCTACGTGCTTCACTTGATTCACCGGTTGCAGATCTTGCCAACATCGGAGACCGAATGGGTGGGATGTTGGTTGCTGGCCTGTTCTTAAAGGATTTCGTAAATCCCGAACTGCCATGGCTTCACCTTGATATCGCAGGACCTGCCTATAACGAAGCAAAGCCACATGGATACACCCCCGTGGGTGGAACAGGGATAGCCCTCCGTTCCCTTGTGACATTGGCCGAACAAGCGTAAATCTGCTCCTGTGCATTGGGAGGTTTGACCCTCTTTGCGGCAAGATAGGCACCTAGCCCACCTGGGCATGTGAGAGGAGCTGTTCATTGTCTCAGTTTGATCTGGTCATCCTTGGTGGTGGCAGCGGGGGTTATGCCGCAGCGTTACGCGGCTCGCAATTGGGTCTTTCAGTGGCCTTGATCGAAGCAGACAAAGTCGGCGGAACATGTTTACACCGTGGGTGTATTCCTACAAAAGCGTTGCTGCATTCAGCTGAAATTGCAGATGGTGCGCGAGATGGTTCGCACTTTGGAGTTAAGTCAACCTTTGAAGGCATTGATATGGCTGGCGTTAATTCTTACAAAGATGGCGTCATCAACAAGTTGTACAAAGGATTGTCAGGTTTAGTTAAGTCTCGTGGAGTTACCTTCATCGAGGGCCACGGAAAATTAGTTGCAAAAGATACTGTTAAAGTAAACGGAGTTCGCTACACAGGAAAGAATGTAATCCTTGCAACGGGATCGTATGCTAAAACATTGCCTGGACTAGAAATTGATGGCGAGAAAATTATTACCTCAGATCATGGAACAAAGATGAACCATGTTCCGAAGAGTGTCATTGTCTTAGGCGGCGGTGTCATCGGTTGTGAGTTTGCATCAGTCTGGAAATCTTTTGGTTCTGAAGTCACAATCATCGAGGGTCTGCCACATTTGATTGCCCTGGAAGATGAATCATCGAGCAAGCAGCTAGAGCGCGCATTCCGTAAACGAGGAATTAACTTTGAATTAGGCGTGCGCTTCCAATCTGCAGTGAAGACAGCAGATGGTGTGACAGTGACTCTAGAAGATGGCAAAACATTTTCGGCCGAAATCCTGATGGTTTCAGTAGGCCGTGGACCAGTTTCTTCCAATATTGGCTATGAAGAACAAGGCATCGCGATGGAACGCGGCTATGTTCTAGTTGATGACAAGTGCCGCACAAATGTGCCAGGAATCTGGGCTGTTGGCGACTTAATCCCCACTTTGCAGTTGGCTCACGTTGGTTTTGCAGAAGGAATTTTAGTTGCTGAAGAGATTGCTGGCTTAAATCCGCGCGCAATTAATTACGATGGAATTCCACGTGTTACATACTCAGATCCAGAGGTTGCATCAGTTGGTCTAACAACTGCTGAGGCGAAGAAGCGCGGACATGATGTTGTAGAACTTTCATATGATTTGGCTGGTAACGGTAAAGCCCAGATTCTTAACACTGCAGGATCTATCAAGCTCATTGCTCAAAAAGATGGACCCATTCTAGGAATCCACATGGTTGGTGCTCGAGTTGGGGAACTCTTAGCTGAAGCAGAATTAATCTATAACTGGGAGGCACGTGCTAGCGATGTGGCTCCTTTGATCCATGCACACCCAACACTGTCTGAGGCTATGGGCGAAGCTCATATGGCTCTTGCAGGAAAACCGCTTCACGCACACGGATAACCAAGGAGAAAACAGATGACATTTTCAGTAACGATGCCAGCACTTGGCGAGAGCGTTAGCGAAGGCACAGTCACTCGTTGGTTAAAAGCCGAAGGTGATCATGTCAATGTTGATGAACCACTCCTAGAAGTATCTACTGACAAAGTTGATACAGAAATTCCTTCACCAGTTGCCGGAATTCTTCAAAAAATTGTTGTGCAGATTGATCAGACTGTTCCAGTTGGCGCGGAGCTTGCAATCATCTCCGACAGCGCCTCTGCACCTGTTGCCGCTCCTGTTGCCGCACCAGTTGTTCAAACTCCACCTCCAGCGCCTATTGCTGCTGCGCCTGTAACTCCACCACCTGCTCCAGCAGCACCTGCTGCTCCTGCACCAACAGGTGCGGGAACTGTTATCACCATGCCAGCGCTCGGTGAAAGTGTTTCTGAAGGAACTGTTACCCGTTGGCTAAAAAATGTTGGTGACTCAGTGGCAGTTGACGAGGCACTACTCGAGGTTTCAACTGACAAGGTTGACACCGAAATTCCTTCACCTGTCGCAGGAACACTTCTTGCCATTGATGTTGCAGTGGATACAACTGTTGCAGTTGGTGCACGTCTTGGATTAATAGGTTCTACAAATGGCGCTTTCGCAGCACCTGCTCCTGTGATAGCAGCTCCTGTTACACCTGCACCGGTTATCTCAGCTCCTGTGATTGCAGCTCCTATTACACCTGCACCTGCACCTACACCAGTTTTTGCTGCACCAGTGTCACAACCAGCAGATGCATATGTCACTCCCCTAGTTCGCAAACTCGCATCAGAGCTGGGAGTAAATCTTGCGCAAGTGACCGGTACCGGTATCGGTGGAAGAATTCGTCGTGAAGATGTAGAAGCATTAGGGCGTCCTACAGCACCTGCTGCAGCCGCAGCAGTTGCATATGCACCAAGTGCGACAAAGCCGCCAGTAGTTGCAGTCTCTCCACTTCGTGGAACAACAGTGACAATGTCACGACTTCGCAAAGTTATTGCAGCACGTATGGTTGAATCACTTCAAGTCAGTGCTCAACTAACTACTGTTATTGAAGTTGATGTTACAAAGATTGCTCGACTTCGTGATCGTTCAAAGGCAAGTTTTGAAGCACGTGAAGGTGTGAAACTTTCTTTCCTTCCATTCTTTGCGGTCGCGGTTTGTGAAGCTCTTAAGCAACATCCAGTT
>DAISII010000041.1:7408-7621 GCA_036822115.1 Candidatus Planktophila sp. | reverse complement strand
CGCTATCGCGCGGGGCAAACAACAAATCCAGCATTTGCCGGCTTTGGCGACGCGGTTAATACTTTGATCAATCGAGCAGAAGGAAAGATCGCATGAGAGCTGGACAGATAACCGTGTCAACGCGCGCCTTTGCAGTTGTTGATGTGCCAACACCTGATGCTGGTGCGGGACAGGTGCGCATCAAAGTTGCAGCCGCAGGTGTGTGTTTATCGG
>DAISII010000041.1:0-7398 GCA_036822115.1 Candidatus Planktophila sp. | reverse complement strand
GTGATCAGGTGACATTAGGACATGAAGTCGCAGGTGTTATTGATCAAGTGGGCGCAGGTGTGACAACAAGTGCTGTTGGAGATCGCGTTGTTGTGATTGCTGGCCAGCGCAATGCGGCTCAACAGATAACCACCATGGGCTTTGATTACAACGGCGGTTGGGCTGAATACGTTGTTACAAACGCCCAACTAGTTGCACCTATCCCCGACTCGTTGCCTTTTGAACAAGCGGCAATTATTCCTGATGCGGTGTCAACGCCCTGGGCTGCAATTTCATCAACTGCCAAGATGCAGGCAGGTGAAACTGCGGTGGTATTTGGTGTGGGCGGATTAGGAATCCACGCGGTGCAGTTGTTAAAAATTGTTGGCTGCAGCAAGGTCATTGCTATTGATCCACGCCAAGATGCCCGGGCTAACGCTTTGGCTAGGGGTGCGGACTTTGCTTTCGCACCAGATGATCCGGAAATCAAAAAGCACCGTGGGTTAAATGCCGCCTTTGATTTTGCTGGTGTAACTCCTGTGCGCAAGCAAGCGTTGTCATTACTGGGCGAACAAGGCCGGTTAGTGATTATTGGTATTGCTAACGAACCAATTGTGATTCCCAATGACATGGCCTTTACCTACATGCGCACGCAGATCATGGGTCATTACGGTTCTGAAGATCACCATGTACGCGAATTAATCGAATTTGCGCGCCAAGGGAAATTAGATTTATCGGCCTCAGTTACTGAGGTAATGCCCTTAGAAAAAGCTGCAGAGGCGTTAGATAAGTTGGCCAACAAAGTCGGCAACCCGATTCGAATCGTCTTAAAGCCCTAACTCAGCCAGCTTTTTTAGGAAATCAAGGTTGATGCAAAGATCTGCCAGGCCAGCGCTGATTTAGCAACAAGAGACAGAGTTATGTATGTCTTTTCGCCACGAAGGTAATCAGACCATTTGCCAACCTTTTTGTATTGCAGGTACTGCACGATGGCAAAAACATTGAACAAAAGAAAGAGTGAGATAACGATACCGAGCACAAAAGTTGGCGCAATGGTGTCAGCGACGCCACCTATTGAGAAGACATAAAACAGCATCCCAGCCCACGGCACGATGCCGGCGATACAGCCAAAGATAAATGGAAGCCAGCCACCGTTTCCAGGAGTTTCATACTTTTCCTGCAGCCAACCGAACAAAATCATTGATGCGTTAACACCAAAGAGAGCGATGATTGCTACCACATCTGAGACACCAACAATTAGAGAAATTAGAACGATCATCACTGAAGAGCTGATCGAGTATTCAACCCAGCGGAAGTAGTTTCTGCCCTCAGTTAATCCGGTGCTGTAGCGATCAAAAAATTGTGGTGATGCAACCAAAAAATGGAAGAAGGCTGATAGACCAAGGAAAAGTGCAACGGTCAGACCCACTGGAGCATCTAGCACAGTAATTGGTTCGGCAAATGTTGTTCCGGGTGGGCCTGACATATAGCGGGCCACGATTGGAAGAGAGAAGTCATTGGCAAGTGCCAAGACGGCGACCATTTGGACTAGGTGGAAAAACCCAGCGATTAAGTTATAGCGGAGGATTGTGGATGTGTTGATTGGTTTGCTCATGCCTAAAGGATATCCGCGGGCATGGTTTTAAGAGTTCTTTAAGGCGACAGCCACGGAGAAATCACCAAAAATTTCATATCGCTAAACGCAATGGTACGGGTAGGCTTTATTTAAAGAACTTTCCTGCTGCTTTGATTTGGAGGCGTACACAATGCCGATTTGGATGTGGCTTGCTGCTTCAGGTGCATTATTGGTAATCGAGATAATGACCGTCGATTTACTGTTTGCATCTCTAGCATTTTCCGCGTTGCTTGCCGCTGGTGCCAATGCACTTGGATTTGGAGTTGTGGTGCAAGGTGTTGTCTTTGGTGTCGGAGCAGCTGGTTCATTGATGTTCTTGAGACCAATTGCATTGCGACATTTGAAAAAGAAGTCTGCCGATCAAGCGACAAACGTTGAAGCGTTAGTTGGAGCACCCGCCATTACTCTTTCTGTAGTTGATGAAAATAGTGGTTTAGTAAAGCTAAGTGGAGAAACATGGAGCGCTCATAGCACTAGGGGCGTTATAGAAGTTGGTTCACAGGTCGAAGTTGTAGCCATCGAAGGCGCAACGGCAGTTGTTAAGCGAAAGGGGTAGGTGAAGATGGTCAACTATGGAATTCTAGTTTTACTCATAGTCATATTTGGAGCGGTCTTATCCAGGGCGATACGAATTATTCCGCAAGCTAGTGCTGGAATTGTCGAACGTCTTGGCCGATACCACCGCACTTTAGGCGCTGGTCTAGTCATCGTCATTCCATTTATTGATCGATTGCGACCACTGCTGGATATGCGCGAGAGAGTTGTATCTTTCCCGCCACAGCCAGTAATTACTGAAGATAACTTAGTTGTATCAATCGATACTGTTATTTACTTTCAAGTAACAAACCCAAAATCAGCTATCTATGAAATCGAAAACTTTATTCAGGGAATTGAACAGTTAACTGTTACAACTCTTCGAAATGTTGTTGGTGGTCTCGATTTAGAGGCGGCTCTGACATCACGTGATTCAATCAATGCTGCACTTCGCGGAGTTCTAGATGATGCAACTGGCAAGTGGGGCGTGCGCGTTAATCGTGTAGAAATCAAGGCAATTGATCCACCTCCAAGTGTTCAGGAGTCAATGGAAAAGCAGATGCGTGCAGAGCGCGATAAGCGTGCTGCAATCTTGACCGCTGAAGGTGAAAAGCAAAGTCAGATTCTTACCGCCGAAGGTGCGCGTCAAGCAGAAATTTTGCGTGCCGAAGGTGATGCGCAAGCTGCTGTCTTGCGTGCCGATGGTGAAGCTGCTGCAATCAAGTTAGTTTTTGATGCAGTGCATGCAGCAAATCCTGATGAAAAGGTATTGGCATATCAGTACTTGCAACAGCTTCCTGCGATTGCAAATGGAAATGCCAGCAAGATTTGGGTAATTCCTGCCGAACTAAGCGGTGGAATTGAACAGATTATGAAGGCTTTTAAACCTAAGTAGCCCGTTTTTGAAATTAACCCTTATGTAAG
The DNA here is from genome assembly GCA_036822115.1 of Candidatus Planktophila sp. Lineage (GTDB taxonomy): Bacteria > Actinomycetota > Actinomycetes > Nanopelagicales > Nanopelagicaceae > Planktophila. Next base: position 4,325 of record DAISII010000041.1, on the reverse strand, counting down.
TCCGCGTGACTTAGGTAAGGGTTAATTTTATTTCGTCGCCATCTACTAATTGTTGATCAGGCATACCCTTTAAAACGTGCACTTTTGCATCCCCCACTACTACCCAGTGCTCATCCCCACTGCGCTTAACAATGGCGGTCATTTCATCAACGCCAATAAGTATCGAATCATCAGGAACATGCAGCAACACTTTGGCTGCACTTTCGGGGATCCATTTAAAGAATTTGTTGAAATGCGGGATCACACGAATCTCTGGCAGCAGATTTAGGCCTGCTGTTGGTGATTTTTTCAGCATCCGAAAGTTAGGAATGTGGGCGCTTAAAACCATTGCGCCTGCACTGCAGCCAGCAAGGGATGTGCCGGTGCGCCAGTTCTGTTCAATTGCACTCCACAGTGGTGTGTCCATCAGGGTTTCTGCCAAATAGTGCGGGTCTCCCCCAGACATATAGATCAACGCTGAATTATGAATCAGCGCAGCGTATTCAGGGTTGTTTGCATCTTCACGGGTAAAGATCGGTAAGAATATTGAGTCAACACCTAAATGATCTGCTTGGGTTTTTCCTAATTGTTTCCAGTACTCAAGTCGATCAGTGCTTTCTTTGCCAGCAGCTGTTGGGATTTGAATATAGATCGGTCTTTTACCGTTTTTAATTCCATCATCCATTAACGACTTTTCGAACTGTGCCATTGCGGGCAAATACTCGCCAGAGCCAATGAGGGCGAGTGTTCCATTCATGTGGGGAAGTCTAGGTGTTAAAGGACTAGCCGGCAGTGCTCACATAATCTTTAAGCGCTTGGCGCTCAGAATCAATTTCGCTGACGTAGTTTTTGACCACATCGCCAATAGAAACAATTGAGATCAGGTTGCCCGCGGCATCGACAACTGGCACGTGGCGGATGCGAAGTGAGGTCATCATGGACATTAGCTCTGCAATTGTTGAATCTGCTGTGCAGCTGTGAACATCTACAGTCATGATGTCTCGGACATGCATTCCAACTAGTTGATCTAACTTGCCAGGCATGGCGCGCACAACATCTCGCTCTGAAACAATGCCATCAATTTTCTTACCGTCGGCAGAAACAACTAGTGCGCCAACATGGTGGGTGTTAAGTGAGTTGACCAAATCATGAACGCTTGCACTTGCTGAAATAGTTTCAACTTTCTTACCTGCAATGATGCTACTGATCTTCATGGACTCCCCCTGCCCTAGTAGGTGAATCAATAGTGCGCTTCTGGCAGGTGGAAATCAATAGATGGAAAGTAAATTAATTCAATACGCCCAGTACGACCAGAATGCCTGCCACGATGAGTGCTGCCGCGATCACGATTGATTTCTTGGTACCCAAGCGTTGAGGCAAACCTTCAATGCCACTTACCTGATCTTGTTTCATGTCTTTAATGACATTAATGAAGTGTGCAGCCATTCCAAAGAGTGCTCCGCCCAGCCACATCCAAACCGGTGGGTTTATGTCTTTTGAAATCGCAACAGCTGATGGCAGTGCGGCAAAGGCGATTGCATAAGGAAGCGGAGAAAGAATTGAGAACTTGAAGTAGAAGTTATAGGCAACACCGCATGCAATGCCCAACATGTAGACAAGGCCACCTTTTATTCCAAGTGGTCCTAACAGGTTTGCAACAAATGAAAATGGAACCATGAAGCGCAACCACTTCATTAAATATTGTGGAGTGATTAAACCTGATACCAGTGGTTTCTTGGTGCGGTTATGGGCAAGGTCATCTTTGTAGTCATACAGATCATTGCTCCAGCCAACTACTAACTGGCCGGTTGCAACTGTAAAGGCAATTACATAAGCCGGGCCTTCCCACCAGTAATAGGTACCAAAGCCAAAGGCAATCGCAGTAACGATCAGGGTTGGTCCAAAGTGGCACGCCTGCTTTAACCCGCGCAGCCTATTCATGGCTTTAGTCTAACTAATCGAAGCGTTAGAATGAGGCTATGGATCTCGACAAAGTAATTCTGTATTACGGCTTCGCGCCGATTACAGATACTGCTGCCGTAAAGCTGTGGCAGAAGGCTTTGTGTGAATCCCTTGATATCAAAGGTCGCATTATTGTTTCACCACACGGTATCAACGGAACCCTGGGTGGAAAGATGGAAGATCTTAAGAAGTACGTAAAGGCAACGAAGGCGTACCCAGGGTTTAAGAGAATTGATTTCAAATGGTCTGATGGAACCGGACAAGACTTTCCTAAGTTAAAGATCAAGATCCGTCCTGAGCTTGTAGCTTTTGGAAATCCCGAAGAAATCAAAGTTGATGAAAACGGTGTTATTGGCGGCGGTGTGCATTTGCGCCCTGAAGAAGTCAACAAACTTGTAGAAGAACGTGATGATGTTGTTTTCTTTGATGGCCGCAACGCTTTCGAAGCCAAGGTTGGAAAATTCAAAGATGCTGTAGTGCCTGATGTGGAAACAACACATGACTTTGTTGCTGAAATTGAAAGTGGCAAGTACGACCACATGAAGGATAAGCCGGTTGTTACTTATTGCACCGGTGGTATTCGCTGCGAGATCTTGTCTGTAGTGATGAAAAACCGTGGCTTTAAAGAGGTTTATCAAATCAAGGGCGGCATCGTGCGTTATGGCAATAAATTCGGCGATGACGGACTATGGGAAGGCTCTTTATACACCTTCGATGATCGCCTAACCATAGATTTCAGCGATCACACCAAGCTGATTGGACAATGTGCTGAATGTGGCAGCAAGACCAAGCAGTTTAGAAACTGCCAGAAAGCTGAATGCCATCAACTAGTTTTGTTATGCGATCCTTGTTATGACACTCATACAGAGCGTCCTTGCAATCACGAGCGTGAAGTAAAGCGTAACCGCGAACTAATTGGTTAGCCGTTAGTCTTTCGTACCCAACGCCAGTGATACAGGTACAACGGTAAAGCTATCGCGACCGTTGAAAATGAAGTGAAGATGCTCTTTATGGCACGAATTTGATTAGCTTCTTCTTGCTGTGCCAATAATTCTGCAGATGGGGCATTTTCTGGCTTTGCGTAGACATCAATATAAGCAGGATCTGGAAACACTGCATTCATTATGGAATTGATTAATGCAACTGTGGAAAACAAAACAACTAGCAAAGTAATCAAGCACACCGCATACAAATACAACGAACGCCAATCCACGCGATCATTGCGCACTTCAGCGGCGGGTGCCGCCACACGCTTTACAGGTGCGGTGCGCTTTACTGGTGCCTTTTGTGCAACCGCTTTCTTAGCTGTAGCCATTGCTATCTCCTTAGCTTGTAATGTGCTTATCTTCCCACATCAATTGAAGTATCCTGACTCCTATGGCGAGTAAAGAAGTGTTGACACTTGATTTAGGCCAATCTGGAACTCGGTTGAAACACGGGGACATATTAATCAGCACTGATCGCGGCAAGCTCGCTGGCGAAAATCCTTTGCCAGCTTTGCGTGCGGTCTTTGAATCAACGCAGAAATTTTCCACAGATGTTGTTGCACTTTCCTGTACAGGTTTTTATGGCGTGGTCACAGAGCCGGAAAAATACTTGCAACTGTGCCAAGAGTTCTTTGGAGCCCAAAAGGTCGTCGTTATCGATGATGGTTTAGCTGGCTTTATCGGTGCACTTAATGGCCGCAACGGAGTTGTGCTCTCCGTTGGAGGTGGCGTGGTCGCTATTGGTGGATTAAATGGCCAGTATGCCCACCGCGATGGTCTTGGAAATACTTTTGGAGATGAAGGAAGTGGTTTTTGGTTAGGAAAATTAGCTATTACTAAGGCACTGGCACTTCGACAAGGTCGTGGTGATGATCCTGAAATGGTTGATTACTTTGCTGATGAAATCGCCGCCTACTTTGATTTGGAGATTAGAAATAGCGTTGATGCAGTAAACCTTGCGACACGAACCGCCAAAAAAGTATTGGATGCAGCAGATGCTGGTGTTTCTACAGCTACTGCAATTGTTGATGAAGGCGCTTTTTTATTGGCGCAAAGCGCCGTTGCGGCTTGGTATGGATGCGGTGGAAGTAAAGCAGATTCTCCTGAAATAGTTTTGCAGGGTGGACCAGCACGCAACGCTTCGTATTCCACAAAGATTGCCTTGGAAATCACTGCGAAGTTACCAAACGCTGTCATCGTTGATTCTGCTGGCGATAATTTAGATGGGGCTACTTGGATAGCCAACAACATGCTTCAGGATGCACCGCCATTAATGCTGTGGAGTAAATAAAAACAAAAATCTCTCTTCCCGCACAATTGCTGTGTGAGAAGAGAGATATCAGTGGTAGCCCCGAAGGGATTCGAACCCTCGTAGCTGACTTGAGAAGCCAGAGTCCT
>DAISII010000040.1:0-7632 GCA_036822115.1 Candidatus Planktophila sp. | reverse complement strand
CAACATGGGACAAGTCTAAATCCAAAGCAGGAAATTTGCAGACCCTGCGGGTGCGCAAAGAGCTACTCAGGTAATGTTAGAAATGAAAAAGATCGATCTTGCCGCAATTAAGAAGGCTGATGAGGGAGAGCGTAATGAATAAAACCAAGTTGAAGTTCACATCGATATTTTCATCGTTAATTGTTTTGTTGGCTTTGATGACTGGCTGCTCGAACACTCAAGCTAAGTGTGATGCTATTGGGAGTTCTACTTCTTGGACGATATCGGAAAGCGATTGGTACCTTGCAAACTGCCGTTAGTAATAATACGAGGAGTCTTGGGACATGATAACAATCAAGGCAAGTGCAAAAATGCCACAAATCGTTATTGCGATCCACCAACCCGCTGAAATCTCATTCTTAGTCTGCGAATTTTGAGAAACAGATGTGATGAGGGGTCTTGTTTTTAAACTCCAGTTATTGCCATCCCAATATCTTTCGCACTCATTGCCATCGGGATCTCTGTACCAACCGGCAGGTACTCTTGATTCCACACAGACTCCGTTCTTGGGGCTAAATAAACTCAGCCACGACAACTAAAGTCATCGTGGCTGAGCTCAATTATTTATGACTTTGCAGAAGAAACTGAAACGCCAATCACTGCGAATACTCCGAATAGAAGTCCCAAAACTGTCCAAAGTCCGACATTGAGGTTCTTCTTCTTTGCCTGGCTGTAGCAGAATGCTGCACAAGCGACCCATACGAGCAGAACTAGTATTTCCATAGTTTGATGCCTTTCGTTGTTTGGTTAGTATCCTGAGCTAAACAAAGCCACCAAGACAATTAAAGCCACAATAACAACGAGGAGAGTCTTCTCTGAGGAATCTAATCCTGGATTTGTGGGCTTCACTTGTGGAGGTGGTCTGTTCGGAAGGATCGAAACTGGTCGAGTTTGCTCTGTCCAGTCTTGGCCATCCCAAAAGCGCTCACAGTTGAGACCCGATGGATCTGGGTACCAACCGCTCGGTATTTGAGAATTCATGGTCTTCCTCCTGTGACTAGTGTTACACGAGGGCTCTCAAATTTGGAAGCACCACGCTCAGGAATTCAAAATAGGGCCACTACCATTTAAGACGTGACGCAGAAATCTCGACGGATCTTCCTCTTACTTACAGGGGCACTGCTGGTCGGTGCGATTGTCCAAAGAACCGAAATTTTGAGCAAGAAGGATGCAACACCTGGCCCACAGCCAAAGAGTCCTTCTCCTACACCGACTGAGCAAAAAGCAATTTCATCTCCAACCCCAACTTCGAGCAAACAAACTACTTCGCCAACTCCCACTAAGAGTCCAACCGAAGCAGCTAGTCCTCAAGCCACGCAAACTGCGGTCCTTGAGGGTGTAGTCATTGCAAAGAGTGCAGAACTAACTCTGCGTCAAACAAAAGTCTTTAAACTAAAAGATTCATTTGGTATTTCAACTAGCTATTCACTCACTCGCACTTCCCGTGGAGTTGTTGCTTTTGATACCAGATGCACTCATGCGGGAGTGCCGTGTGTTTTGAGTGAATCACTCTTGCAATGTCCGGCACATGGATCAGCATTTAACCCTGAAGATGGGGAAGTAGTGCGCGGACCAGCCGTTGAACCACTCAAAAGTTATCGCACGTTAGAAGTAAACGGAGAAATTCGAATAGTTATTTCTTAATTTTATAACCTGTTGGACACTTCGGATTTGTTCCGGTCACTCTGATTGTTTTGCCATTCTTAACACACGTAATGGTCTTCTTGGTACTTTTTGTAGTTGGAGAAGTCGATCCAGCAGGTGAATTTGAATTGCTTGGCTTGGCCGTTGGGGTCGGTGCTGGAGTTGCATCTACAGTATTTGTTGGCGTTGGAGTCGGCGTAGCTGATGCGACCGGTGCCGTAGTTGGCAATCTATCTGGGTCATATGCAACATTTCCAAGAGCAGTCTGAACTTTGGTTGGAAAATTCTCTGGAAGTGGCGTTTCAGACAGATGCTTCATGACTGAAAGAACCTCTGGCCTGAAGTTTGGAAATACTTGCGCAGCACCTTCTGCTGTAATGCCAGCACGACGTGTGAGAATTTCAGATAACAAGCTTCGGTAATCTGCAGTTACAACTAGATCGCCATCTTTGAGTTGCTTATCATCTAGGCCAGGGAACCTGCCATGAATCTTTCCTCCGTTGACTCCACCACCTGCGACAAAGGTACTTGAGCCCCAGCCATGATCTGTTCCAGCTGATTGATTCTGGCTGACTCTTCTTCCAAATTCAGTAACAGTTACAACAGTTACTCTCGACCAGAGCACGCCAAGATCTTCCCTGAATGCAGAAATTGATCCAGCAAGATCTGCCAGATATGAAGTGAGCCAACCATCATCAAGAGTCCCCATATTTGCGTGCATATCCCAATCACCCTGGAATTCAATATCGACAGCGCGCACGCCGATGCCTGCCTTTAACAAAGCAGCTACATCTCTAAATCGTTGACCAGTTCCTGTATTTGGATATGTCACAACAGTTTTCTGAGCACTAGCCATGGCGATTTGATCAAGCGCTGCAATAGTAGATTTTGCTTGAGTCGCCCAAATGTTTGTCCATCGACCATGTGTTTCATCGATAAATCCAGCTAAGTCTTCTGCTTTATATCCGAAAACTGAATCCAACCTAAAATTATTGATTGCATCAACATTTACAGGCGCTGCTTTGCCACCAATAAGTTGTCGTGTGGTTGATCCAATTCCGACAGATTGCACCGCTGAGCCATTGCCTGCCACATCCAAAAAGCGGGCAATCCACCCACTGCGCTTATCTTTTTCACCATAGGCGGCATAGGCCACATCTGAAATTTCATCGAAGTGACTACGTGAATGTGTTGGCGCGCCAAGGGTGTTTACGATTGCCAGTTCTTTGGCTTCCCACAGCGGCATAAACTTTTTGAGAGCAGGATGAAGGCCAAACTCTCTATCTAAAGGCAGCAAGCTTGAATTTGGTATGAAAATCTCGCCTCGAACTTTTCTCATCAAGTTTTCATCTGTTGGAACAACTGCGCTGAGCGAATCAAATCCTCCGCGAAGCACGAGAGTAACAACCACATCAGGAACTTCGTTGGTGGTTGCTGCAAAGGTATATCTAATTCCGCTTGCCGATAACACTGTCATTCCACCAAATAGTGCTGCTCCGCGCAGGAACTGTCGACGACTAAACCCCTCTCGCCCTTCAGGACAATTCTTTATTGCATCATCTGAAATCATCTAAGACTCCAAACTGGTAGCTGGAAAATTAGTCGAGCTATAAGACCGGTGATATCGCGGTAATAATTATTCAAGTCAGGATTTGTGCCAAATGCTTTTGTAACCGCATTTCGAACTGAAGCACGATCAGCACTCCCTAACTCCTTAAACAGGATTAATTGAGCCACCTGATCTATTTGTCGATCCAGGTTTGTTTCTCGAGTGGCAAGCAGTGAATCCAAAGCAGGCTGGTTCCAAGTATTTCCTTGAAGAAAATGTCCATAAACATTCCACCGCAGGACTTGATGGTTTGCATTTACCCAACTGGCTGCCACATCTGGATAGCCATCAGGAAATGGCCAGGACAAAGGTGCATGGCCCATGCGCCTTAATTCATCGGGCACGACGGCTGGATATGAAAACTCTTTGGTCATTCCTTTCCACTTTTGCACTCTCGTGAAGTTTGGAAACACATTTAGGGTTCTAGCAACTGAAACGTAATCCTCACCCGGACGCTTCAACTTCTTGCCCACAGCGTTTTTGAAATCAGGATGTTGATAGACAGCCTTTAAAACTGCCTTTATGTCACCGTTATTTGAAGTATAGGAAGCGGCAATATCGCTAATGAATTGCTGTGAGGGTACATCTTCAACAAAGCGGCGTCCCAGCTTTAGAGCAATTGCCTTTGCTGTTTCAGGGTGGGCAGCTAAATAACTCAGAAGTGATTTGATTGCAGGCAGCACTTGATCAAGTGTTGTAACAGTTTTTTGCCAGCCCATAATCTTGAAAGTGCCATAGTTTTGGCGCTCTCCATGCAACATCGTTGAATAGGGTGCAACGTCAACAAAAGTACTGCCCCATGGCCGAGTTCGTGGTCCTCTTTGATACCAGCGCTCAGGCCATTTGACTCGCAAACCTGAAAACAGTTTTGCAGCATTAATAATGTCAGATTGGGTATAGCCTGATTTTGGTGTCACCGTATACAGCTCTAACAATTCACGCCCGAAATTCTCATTAGGTTGTTCTTTAGTACTTAACTCACCATCTAGATAAACAAGCATCGCCGGATGCAGCGCTGCTGCTTGTAATAAATCTTCGAATCTACCTAAAGCATGTTGGCGAATTACTCGCTTATTCCAATCGTTGGTATGCCAATCAAGATTTCCATCTTTAGTCTCATCACCAAGAGTCGTAATATTTAAGTGGTCATGCCAGAACTCCACCATCATTTCAAAAATCTGTCGCTCAGAATGAGTTTGCTGAATCAAGGTATAGAGATGAAGCACTCTGCCAGTCAGGTGGTTTGAATAAAATATTTGACCTTTGCTCATATCGCCTTCTGATTCAGCCAAAGGCCATAAGAAATTCATATCTTTGTGGATGTAACTGAAAATATCCCACTTGGCAAGATATGACTCAACTTTAGTATCTGGTAAAGCCAGATGATCTAGTTGTTTTTCAAACCAGGCATCTGCACCAATCTTGGTAACTTCTGAGACTGAATCCTTTGTTGGCCCATATGTAAATCTATGGAGCAAATGAATAATTGGGTCACTCGATGGTGATGTTGTACCCACGCCCCAACTAGATTCCATTGTGCAAGGTTACAGCGGCACATTCCCAATAAGAAGGTTTAGGGGTGATTCAGGTTAAAGCATGCGCGGGCATGTCTGGAATATGACCAGCCAGAAGTAACACGTGAGTCATCTTCAGGAGAAAATCGGGTAGTAGAATTTAGCCATGAAAATGAACCGCTTGTACGCATTTTTAACCGCTTTTTTCCTGATGGTGGCTTCAACGATAAGCCTTTCAATGAGCGTCGAAGCCGCGGGACCAAAGTGTGATGCGACAGATGGCGACTACATAATTGTTTTCGCAAAAAATGTAGCAGTTGATCGTGAAATTAAGGCAGCTCCTGGTCGAGCAATTTCAGCAAAGTTCAGATACACCAATGCCATTAATGGATTTGCAGCAACTCTTTCAGCGGAACAGGTTTGCGCTTTCGAGAAACGCCCGAATATCGAACTAATTGAAAGAGACCAAACCTTCTCGATAGATACAGTTCAGACCCCGGCAACATGGGGGCTTGATCGAATTGACAGTAAAGCCCCATCTTCCCTACGAGATAATTCTTACAACTACTCCTCAACTGGTTTAGGCATAACTGCATATGTCATCGATACAGGAATTGAATCCGCACACCCTGATCTAGTCGGCGCAGTGACTGGAGGATTTACAGCAATTGCTGATGGGCGTGGAACGACAGATTGCAATGGTCATGGAACACATGTTGCAGGGACTATTGGTGGAAATACTTGGGGAGTTGCAAAGGATGTTTCACTCGTCCCAGTTCGCGTACTAGATTGCTCGGGCTCAGGAAGTAACTCGGGAGTTATCGCTGGGGTTGACTTTGTCAGAACGGCTGCAGCCGGTAATCACGGAAAGACTGTTGCAAATTTGAGTCTCGGAGGCGGAGCAAGCACTGCTCTCGATACTGCGGTCAGTAACTTGATTAAGTCAGGCGTAACAGTTGTTGTTGCAGCTGGGAATTCTCGTGCAGATGCTTGCAAGAGTTCACCTGCTCGAGTTCCTGCGGCTATTACAGTAGCTGCGAGTGATGGCACAGATGTATTCGCTACATTTTCTAACCGTGGAAAGTGTGTCGACATTATTGCTCCTGGTGTTGCAATCACTTCAACGTGGTTAAATGGTGGAACAAACACAATCAGTGGTACATCAATGGCATCACCCCATGTTGCCGGTGCGGTTGCGCGATATCTACAGAGCGGCTCTACAGGATCTCAACTTATAGCTGACTCTTCTGTGGGTGCAATAAAGTCTGTTCCTAGAGGTACAGTTAATATTTTCTTGTATATCTCTCCTGGAAAGTAAAGTTTAAGGTGAGACATTTAAGTTTGCTAATAGATCACGTTCGGCATTTTAGTTGATGGCCCTTAGGCGAGATAAGAAAATATAGTCAACTCATCACCTCAATATTTAGGGTCTGAACTAATTCTGGCAAGCTAGTTGAGTGGGAATCGCACTTCCAAAATAGTAATCAAGCTTCATGGCAACCGACACCTATTTTCTGTGTCGATGCTGGTTTGTCCTACTTAAAAAATCTACAATTCGATATGATAAAAAAATGCGCATGCAGCAAACCCATACCAAATTTTGATGGAACCTGTGTGACCTGCAATGAATTGCTGGATTGGGACAATACGCAATTAGTCGATGCTCAACTAGAAAATAACATAGCCGAAGATGACATTCCCGCCCCTGTAGTTCCAAAAATATCAACAAGGCCAGCACAAAGGATTGATTTGCCAGCCCAGCTTGGAAGTGCAGCAAATGAGGTTGTTCGATTTTCAAAGATATTCAAATCTATCGGTGACACTGTAAATGTTTTGAATTACATTTTCATAGGAGTAATGATTCTTGCCCTAATCCTGGTTGCTGCATCGGGTTCTGCATCAGGCATGGTTTTCTTTGGTGGGATTCTTTTCATTTTGCTTGTTTGGGTGATTTCATGGATTCAAACTGCGCTACTGCGTGGACTTGCATCATTTTTCTTAATGCGAGGCCTTCGTGAATTGAAGGACCTGCAGGCTAAGTAATTCATGACAGACCAAGTCATCGAGCTGAAATGAACTACTTCTCAGACACACTTAGCCTGTAAGTAGGTGGCGAAGGCCTCGAACCCGCTATCAAGGGTCTCCTCTACGGGCATCACACACGGCCCGGTGGATCTGTGTCATTTCACTTTTCTTTCCAGGAAGAAACATTAAACCTTCATCTTCAGATTCACTTCCTCTTAAAGGCTTTTCTAGTGAGGTAGTGAATTCTGACAATCACTCGTGATGTGAATGAAACCTTTGCGCCTTTTGGAACAATCGTTCTTTCGATAAAGGGTTGTGAGTTCTTGATGACTTTTTCAAAATTCTCCATACTCAATTCTTCTTTTAATGCTTCAGATTTACTATAAGAGTCAAGCTTTGAGACTTCGATGCCACCACAAAATGGACAGCTTGTGCTGTTATCCGAAACCCGCTTTTGGCACTGAGGGTTTAGACATAGGGCCATAAATCCGATGCTAATGAATTTGATGCATAAAGTCTCTTTTAAACTAGCTTTCACGGTGAAACTACAGAAAGGATTAAGGATTCCTAGGCAAATTGGGTTAATCAACTATGAATTCTGGGAGTTAAGGGCAGAAATGACTGCTCAAAATTCCCATAGGGCTTGATCTCCCCGTTACCCTTTTGGAATGCGAATCAGTCGAAGTAATCTTTTAATATCCCTGACTCTTGCGTTTGGGCTGATTCTAAATATTTTTTCGGTGTCTCATTCAGTCGAGTTTGGACAAGACGCAACAGGTGATCCCAATGCGGTCAAAGTTA
>DAISII010000039.1:4014-7672 GCA_036822115.1 Candidatus Planktophila sp. | reverse complement strand
GAGGTTAGAAACTCATCTACCCGTGTGTGTTCTGACATAATCGAACCCTACTTGTTGAACGGTTTAATCCTTGGGATTTAACGGGAGATTTAAATGACAGATCAGAAAATCGCGTTACGTGATCGAGCCCGTCGCGAACGTTCTCAGAAATTCATCCAGTGCAACTTTAATGTCATCTTAAAAGCACCCGAAATAGTCTCAGCCTCAACAATTGCTTCCTATGTTTCCTACGAGTTCGAGCCAAGTACCGTTGAAATCAATGAAGCATTCCTGAGAGCTGGAAAAACTCTCGTGCTGCCTCGTATCAACGGCAATCAGCTGGAATGGGTCACATGGAATGGCGACCCCAAGCAGTTGATTACCAAAAAAAAGATTCAAGAGCCCCGTGGTGATGCACTAAAAGATCTGTCACAGATATCTGCAGTAATTGTTCCGGCTCTTCGCATTGATCAAGCTGGTTATCGATTAGGGCAAGGTGGGGGTTACTACGATCGCGCGCTTCCACATTTAAATGCCTGGAAAATTGGTTTGGTCTATGCAGGAGAATTAAATAGTGAAGAACTGCCACACGAAGCACACGACATCCCTTTGGATGCAGCTGCTTCGCCTTCTATAGTTGTGCGCTTTAACCGTTAGGTAAGTTGCGCGCCATAACAATGCGCTGAATCTGATTAGTACCCTCGTAAATCTGAGTTAACTTTGTATCACGCATCATTCGCTCAACTGGGTAATCAGTAACATATCCATAACCACCTAATACCTGAATTGCATCTTCTGTAACCTTCATGGCTATATCGCTTGCAAAACACTTACTGGCTGCTGAAAAGAAGCGAAGATCTTTCTCGTTATTTTCGCTTTTGATTGCAGCGGAATAAGTAAGCAAACGAGCGGCTTCAATATTCATCGCCATATCAGCTAACATAAATTGAATTGCCTGAAAATCAAAGATTGGCTTACCAAATTGATGCCGTTCGTGGGCATATTTTGTTGCGACATCAAATGCACCCTGTGCAAGACCTATAGCTTGTGCAGCAATTGTGATGCGAGTGTGATCAAGCGTGTTCATTGCTAAAGCAAAGCCTTGGCCTACTTCGCTTATCCGGCGATCATCACTTAACTGGACATTGTCGAAATAAACTTCTCGAGTCGGTGATCCACGCATTCCCATTTTCTTTTCCGGTGCACCAAATGAAACTCCAGGATCTGATTTTTCAACGATAAAAGCTGTTATTCCTTTTGTACCAAGAGATGGATCGCTTTGTGCAACAACAGAGTACAAATCTGATTCACCAGCATTTGTGATCCACTTTTTACTGCCGTTTAAAACCCATCCGTCCCCTGATCTTTCGACCTTGGTGCGCATCGCAGATGCATCAGATCCAGCTTCTGATTCAGACAGGCAGTATGAAAATCCTTCACCTTTTACTAATCGAGGCAACCAGCGCTTCTTTTGTTCCGCATTGCCACCCAAAATTAGTGGCATCGAACCTAGCTTGTTAACCGCCGGAATCAATGATGAGGAACCACATGCGCGTGCTACTTCTTCGATTATCAAAACAGTTGCAAGTGCATCTGCGCCATCGCCACCAAACTCTGTTGGAACGTGTGCTGCATACAAACCATTTTTAATCAGAGCATTTTTTGCCTCTTGCGGAAAGCGATGATCTTCATCAACAGCCTGGGCATGAGGTGTAATCTCTTTTTCAGACAATGCGCGAACACTGGCACGAAGCTCTTTGTACTCGGAAGGTAGATCAAATAGGTTTTCCATTAGGACTCATTCTTATCGCGTTGTGCCAGCTTTTGTAGGTACTGATTATAGTTTGCTAAATCATCCGGCTGCCCCATAGCTGCTTGTCGCACGGCATTACGATCAATTCGCTTCGCTTCGCGGGCATCTTCCCGGCGCCAATTGATAAAGGTTGCGACTAAAGCCATCAAAATTGGGATTTCGCCCATGGCCCAACCAATGGATGCGCCAAGTTTTTGATCGGCTAATAAATCCGTCAGCCATGGAGTTTGAAGAGATGCAAAATAACCTTTATCAATCAAGGTAGTGGTTGACATTAATGCAATTGAGAAGAAGGCATGGATGCTCATGGCGGCAAACAACACAACCATCTGTACCAAATATGGAATCTTGCGTGGGTTTGGGTCAATTCCAATTACGACAAAGAAGAATAAGAAACCTGCCGCTAAAAAGTGAAGGTTCATAACCAGGTGGCCGAGATGACTTTGCATCATTCCTGCAAATAAATCTGTGAAGTACAAAGCAAACAATGATCCGTCAAAGATTAGTAATGCAACGACCGGGTTGGTGTAAAAAACCCCAACTTTAGAATGAAGCGCAGCCAATAAAGAACCACGAACGCCGCGTTCAGATGGTGTTCGCCCTTGGGGCAAAGTCCGTAACGCCAATGTCATTGGTGCACCAAGAACTAAGCCGATTGGTGCAACCATTGCTAGAAGCATGTGAGCAAGCATGTGATATGAAAAAGAGAATTGCGCATAGAGCCCTAAGCCACCGCTTGTAGCGAAATCAATCACCGATATTCCCAGTGCAAATGAAATTGTGCGACCAATTGGCCACTTGTCCCCACGCTTTGTTAAAACAATTACGCCCTTTATATACAGCGCCACAATCACAACTAATATTCCGATCATCAGTGCATCGGGTTCGTAACTTAAGAAAATGCGTGACCATGTTGGATTTGGTGGAGTCGCAATACCTACTATCGAAAGGCCGGGATCAAATTTCTGAGTCCCTGGACGATCAGGAGAACTTGTATTTGATAACCAAGAGCCCATTGCGACGGTAACAACCATGATTACTGCTTCAACTGAAAGTAATCGTGCAAAACCAATCCAGTTAATTGTTTCCTTGCCTTCAAGATTTTTGCGATGCAAATAACCAATTGCCACCAACGCAATCGTTGCCACAGTTTTTGCAATCACTATGTAGGCGTATTGTGAATCCCAGGCAGAAGCAAAATTGAGTCTGGCCCAAGCATTAACCGTTCCACTAATAACTACACCGATTGCCGACCACAACGCCAATTGGCTAAACCGTGGGACAGCAATTGCCCGATCAGTTGCTGAAAGCATTGCAATTGCAAGGATTCCACCAACCCACATCGATAAGGCGATTACATGAATTACAAGGGATCCAATAACTAGAGAGTGCGATCCTCCGGATGCGGCATGGCTTTGAAAGACCGGAGCAATCAATCCAACGATCGAAAGTAGCAATAAGACAATAAGGCTCAGAATTTTCTTTGCCTGGAAGGTACATACGAAAACTAGTAATGCAATTACCGCTTCGAAGGCCAGATACTGCCCCAAAGTTATTTGAGTAATAAATGACCTAATTGTCGTTAGGTCGAGCGCTCCAGCTAAAGGGGTATCTAAAATCTGAGCAAGGGTGAAAAGAATTGAACCCGAAACTCCGATAAACCAGGCAGCTGCAGATGCTTTTAGAAAATTGCGTAGCTTTTCACTTGAAGTTGAAACTTTACCCTCGACATCAAGGAGTAAAAAGGCCATGGCCAAAAGCGTGCCGATGGTTGCAAAACCACCAAGTAGATTTAAATATTTAAATGCGGTGTTTAAAAAATTCATCGATCAGCAAATAATTTACGTGCATATAGCGAAAGGCCTA
>DAISII010000039.1:0-4004 GCA_036822115.1 Candidatus Planktophila sp. | reverse complement strand
GGCCTACTGTCACAAGAACTGCAGCGAAGAGCAAAACAATGACGAAAACATTTGTTCCCCAACTGCTACTTGCGGGTGTCTGTGATTGCGTTGGTTCTGGAGAAGGATTAGCCGTAGAAATTACACTTGGTGCTTGATACTTAAATGTAAAACTTCCTTCAAGTGGCGCATCGCCTTCGGCAGCCAAAGAATATGTGACTGTGTAAAATCCTGATTCAACTAATGGTCTAACACCAACAGTTGCACTCAGGTCGCTGATGTAGATAGTTCCATCATCAACCCGAACTCCGTTGGGATCTGTCACGGTAATTGAACTTGCATCAGGTGCATCAGCTAGCAAAGTAACTTGGCCAGTAACTGTCACATTGGTAGGAGAAACTGAGAGAGTTGAGCCACTAATTGGATTGGTGCTTACTAATGTATTTGCAGAGACGTTTGTCACCCCTAAAAATGTAAGTAGCAAAATCGCTGCAATCCGTGTGCGGCTCACTTTTCCCTTTCGGAAGGACTTGGGAAGCCCCTCAATTCGCGCCTATCGTCTCACTTCTTTACACTTACTGCCTAGCCTTAATTACCGAATGGAGACTGTGATGCCTACATATCAATATGCATGTACCGCATGTGACCATGAATTTGAGGCGATTCAATCCTTCTCAGATGATTCTTTGACCCAATGCCCGCTGTGCAAGGGTGAGATCCGAAAGGTCTACACCGCAGTAGGCGTTGTATTTAAGGGTTCGGGTTTTTACAAAACTGATTCAGTCAAAAAGTCCACTGTCGCTGATGTGCCAAAAGTAGCGCCAGCACCCAAGGCTGATTAATCCTCGTGATGTGGTGGTTTGTCTGACTTAATTTCTGCTTCTCGTCGAGCTTGCTCGGCGACTGCTTCAGGATCGATCTCATCTGAAGTTACGTTAGGAAAGAGATCGCTCATGGAATTGATTCTACAACGTTAAAGGGAAGAGAAGAACATGTTTGAGAAATTGGGCCACTACTTAGTTAAGCACCGTAAAGGCGCTGTTGTGCTCTTTGTTGTTGGCATTCTTGTAGCAGGCGGATTTGGTTCGTTGGCATTTAGCCGTCTTGATTCAGCTGGCTATTCAGATCCAAACAGTGACTCTTACAAGGTTTATGAGTACCTAAACGATGAATTGAAGTTGTCTGATCCGGCAGTTGTTGTTGTCGTTGATTCAGGTTCGATTGATGTGGCTGATCCTGCTATCGCTCAAAAAGGTTTAGCGCTAGAGAAGAAAATTGGTCAAGAAGAAGGTGTTTCAAAAACATCGTCGTATTGGACAAGTGGCGGCGAAGCAACTTTGAGATCGAGTGATGGAAAAGCGGCTTACATACTTGTTTATGGTGACAACGATCCTTTCTCAGCAGAGGGACAAAATCTGGGAGAACTGTTCCAGAAAAAATATGACGGAGCCTACGATGGACTGACCTTGTATGCGGGTGGTGCTTCAGTTGTCGGGCACGCAATAACAGAAAAGATTTCGGAAGATCTTAAGATTGCAGAACTAATTTCTATCCCCCTTACATTCATTTTATTGGCAATTGTTTTTGGTGCTTTAGCAGCTTCCGCAATGCCACTCATTGTTGGCGTGGCAGCAATCTTGGGGGCATTTTTTATTCTTTATCTATTTACCCTCTTTACAAGTGTGAGTATTTTCGCTCTCAATCTAACGACAGGCATGGGTCTTGGACTTGGTATCGATTACGCATTATTGATGGTCAATAGATTCCGTGAAGAACTTCACCGTGGAAAAAGTGTAGAAGATTCAATCGTTACAACAATGGCCAGTGCCGGAAAGACAGTCTTTTATTCAGGAATGACTGTGCTTGTAACTTTATTCTCACTTACTTTCTTCCCATTGCCTTTCCTAAAGTCATTTGGTTATGCCGGTGTTTCAGTTGTGGCACTTGCAGTCGTTGCAGCGCTCTTTGGATTACCGCCAATTCTTGCTCTCATGGGATCAAAGATTGATAAGGGTGTTATTCGTCGTTCTGCAATTACACCAAGAGAAGATGGGCGTTGGGCCCAAACGGCACGCTTAGTCATGAAGCGTCCGGTAGCAGCGGTAGTTCTTTCTTTAGTAATTCTCGGAATCATGGCTTCGCCAATTACTAACATTAAATTTTCACAAGGTGATTCTCGAATTTTGCCGGCCGATAATAAGGCGGCAATTGCAACTGCGCTACAAAATGAGAGATTTCCAGGCCAAACAGGAAATCCAATTGAGATCATCATCAGAGACGGTTCTGACAAACTTGAAGAAATTAATTCATACGCAGCCAAGGTAGCTAAGGTTTCAGGAATTGTTGCTGTGTTACCGCCTGCAACAATTGGCAAAGATGTACGAGTAGTTGCCTACCAAGAAATGTTGCCACGCACACCAGAGGCACAAGCGCTCATTCACAACGTTCGAAGTGTTGATGCACCTGAAGGAACTTTGGTTGGTGGTGTTGCTGCCGATTACACAGACTCACAAGATGGTATTTCGCGCACCTTGCCATGGGCATTGGGCTGGGTCATGCTTTCAGTTCTTGTGTTGATTTTTATTTTCACTGGATCAATTATTTTGCCAATTAAGGCGGTGCTCCTGAACTTCCTTTCCCTCGGCGCAACAATGGGGGCGCTAACCTGGGTCTTTATTGACGGAAATCTTCAGTGGCTTATTGGATCATTTACGTTAACAGGAACCCTTGATACTTCCATTGTTATCTTGATCGCCGTGGTGGTCTTTGGATTATCGATGGATTATGAATTGTTCTTGCTTTCTCGAATTCGCGAAGAGCACTTAGCTGGAAAAACAAATGTCGAATCTGTTGCGGTTGGACTGCAAAGATCTGCTCGAATCATCACAGCTGCTGCACTGTTGCTCGCAGTTGTATTCGCATCATTTATCACAAGCGGGGTTACATCGGTTAAATCCATGGGCTTTGGTGTTGCACTTGCCGTGATTCTGGATGCAACTATTGTTCGCGGTCTCTTGGTGCCGGCACTTATGCGTTTATTTGGTGAGCGCAACTGGTGGGCACCTAAGTGGATGCAGCGATTTACTCTTCATCACTAAGGTCGCGTACCCTAGCGACATGGATCTAATCGCTTCCCTGCAATGTGAAGATCAGCCTGGCATCGTTCATGCGATGACATCTGCTGTGCTTTCCTGTGGTGGCAACATTATTGAAAACCAGCAGTTCACAGATCCCACAACAAATACCTTCGTAATGCGCACTCGTTTTGAAACATTACAAGGTTTGGATGGCGCAACACAAAGTTTGAATGAGGGCTTATCTAAATTCAATCCTTCATTACACATTCGCCCAACTGCTCAAAAGCCTCGAGCACTTGTCATGGTTACCAAAGAAAGCCACTGCTTGCGCGATCTCTTGTACTTAGAAGATTTGGGTGAACTCAATATAGAAATTCCTCTTGTAATCTCCAACAGAGAAGATTTGCGAACATTGGTTGAATCTCACGGAATTAAGTTTCTCTGTTTACCAGTCACGGCAGAGACCAAGGAGTCACAAGAGGCAGAAATTTTGAAGCAGATCAATGAGCTAAAAATTGATTTCGTTGTCCTGGCACGTTACATGCAAATTATGTCTTCGGAATTCTGTAGCAAACTTCCAGGCAAGATTATTAACATTCACCATTCATTTCTACCTGGATTCAAGGGTGCAAAGCCTTACCACCAGGCTCATGAACGTGGCGTAAAGATTATTGGCGCATCTGCTCACTTTGTAACAAGTGATTTAGATGAAGGCCCAATCATCGAGCAAGATGTTGCACATGTGACTCACATCGCTTCGCCTGATGAATTAATTGCAATTGGTCGCGATATTGAACGCAGAGTTTTAGCAAAAGCGGTTAAATTCTTTGCAGATGACAAAGTATTTATTGTTGGAAAGCGAACTGTAGTTTTCTCGTAACTTTATTTATTGTTTATATCTTAAATTATTGAGTGTCCCCGGCGGGAGTTGAACCTGCGACCTACCGC
>DAISII010000038.1:6989-7728 GCA_036822115.1 Candidatus Planktophila sp. | reverse complement strand
TCAAAGCATGGCGGCGATGTGAAGGTCTGGAGCGCAGAAAATATCGGAAGTACGTTCACCTTACTATTGCCAATTTATAACAACCAAGCGGAGGCCAACTAATGTCCAAGATTCTCATCGTAGAAGATGAAGCATCATTTTCTGAAGCACTGGCATTCCTGTTAGGCAAAGAGGGATTTGAGACCTTGGTAGCCGAAGATGGTCGCAAAGCGCTGGAAATTTTTGCCAAAGAAGGAGCAGATTTAATTCTTTTAGATCTCATGATTCCTGAGGTTTCAGGTGTTGAGGTATGCCGAACAATTCGCACAACGTCGCAAGTGCCAATCATTATGTTGACAGCCAAGGATGCCGAAATCGACAAGGTTGTTGGACTCGAACTTGGCGCAGATGATTATGTAACCAAGCCATACTCATCACGAGAACTGATTGCGCGCATCAAAGCGGTATTGCGTCGCGGCATCACAGATGATGGCTCAATTCAAGATCAAGATTTGATGGAAGTTGGTCCAGTAAAGCTCAATATTGGTAAGCACCAGGTTTCAGTAAACGGTTCACCAGTTTCTCTACCTCTTAAAGAGTTTGAGCTACTTGAGTTCCTCATGCGAAATTCAGGCCGAGTTCTTACACGCTCACAGTTGATTGATCGTGTGTGGGGTGGGGATTATTACGGTGACACAAAGACTTTAGATGTTCACATTAAGCGCCTACGTGCCAAGATTGAAGCAGACCCTGCAAATCC
>DAISII010000038.1:0-6979 GCA_036822115.1 Candidatus Planktophila sp. | reverse complement strand
GACTATTCGCGGACTTGGGTACAAACTAGAAAATATTTAATCAAAGATTTTTACTTTCCCAAATTCCGACTTAACTCTATTCGGATGATTTCTACGCTGAAATAACGCCTGTTGCCAAAAGCACTAGAAGTGCAGAACCCAAAACCACGCGATAGATGATGAAGGGCATAAAACTCTTGGTTGAAACAAACTTTAGCAGCCAGGCGATTACTAGGTAACCAATCACAAATGCCACTGCTGTAGCAGCGAAGGTTTCTGGAATCGAAAATACATTAGGTGCTGCGTCTGCAGAAAAAGCATCCATTAACTGATACAGACCGCTTCCAAAAACTGCAGGTATCGCCAACAAGAACGAGTAACGAAGTGCTGCTTGGCGGGAATATCCCAAGAAGCGACCCATCGCAATCGTTGCGCCAGAACGTGATACTCCTGGCATTAATGCGAGCGCTTGTGCTGCGCCATATAGCAGCCCATGCTTAGTGCTTAGCTGCTCCAGAGATCTTTCGCTCTTTCCATACTTATCTGCGATACCAAGGATTACACCAAAGATGATCATTACCGAGGCAATTAGCCAGAGCGAGCGAAGATCATTTGTAATGATGTCTCTGCCGAAATAGCCAAGTACAACAATCGGCACGCTTCCAATAATGATGAGCCAACCCATTCGTGCTTGACCCTTTGCTTCACCATCTAATTCCGCACGTTGGAACACCTGCTTGAACCAAGAAACAAGGATTGCCTTGATGTCGTTGCGGAAATAAATCAGCACCGCAAGCTCTGTGCCGATTTGTGTGATTGCTGTAAAGCGAGCACCCGGATCTTGAGCCTTGTTCATGAACTCACCCACGATGCGAATGTGGGCACTAGATGAAATAGGTAAGAACTCTGTGAGGCCTTGGACTATGCCGAGAATTAACGCTTCAAGCACGTACAGCCTCCATCACCATGAGTAAGCCCTAATTGTAACGAGCAACTAGAAGTTATTGCCCAATATGAAGTGAAAAATGATGTTTCGGTATATTTCAGGAATGAAAGCCAGTCATGCGATTGACGAGTTGAGAAGTTTTGGAACAAAAAGCCGAATTAGCGATCTAGCACGCTTCTATAAGACCGGCCCCGGCGAATATGCCGAGGGTGATCTTTTCCTTGGCGGAACAGTCCCCCAAACAAGATCAGTTGCAAAGAAATACCAGAGTTTGGAACTGGTTGAAGTTGGAAAGTTATTCAACTCACCCTTTCACGAAGCACGTCTATGTGCAGCAATAATTCTTAATCATAAATTTGCTAAAGCAAAAACATCACAGGAGTGTAAGCAAATATTTGACTTCTATATGAAGCAAGTAAGGGCTGAGCGTGTGAACAACTGGGACATTGTCGACGTGTCCGCGCCTTGGATGGGTGTCTATTTATTAGAAGTTAAAGATCCATTGCCGCTGTTAATCAAACTATCTAAATCCAAATCTCTGTGGCAACGTCGCGTTTCTATGATCTTAACTTTTGCCTTAATTCGTGCGGGAGATTTGCGACCAACAATCACGATTGCAGGGTTACTACTTAAAGATGATCACGATTTGATTCATAAAGCAGTGGGTTGGATGCTTCGCGAAGCTGGTAAGCGTGATGTGATGTTATTGAGAAGGTTCTTAAGTGACCATGCACATGAGATGCCAAGGACCATGCTCAGGTATGCGATCGAAAAGCTGCCAGAGCGTGAACGCAAACAATGGCTCCAAGACAGCAAATCCTAAGAATGTATGAAGGGCCGTTGTAAAATTCGGACAAATGAATGAATATGAAAAAGAAGTTCAAGAGCGTTGGAGCAATACCGACGCCTACAAGCAATCCCAGGCAAAGTCTTCTAAGTATTCAAAAGAAGATTTTCACGCAGCCAAGGTAGATCAAGAGGCAGCGACAGAATTGTTTGTGTATGCCTTTGGCAACTCCTTGCCTGTTGATTCTGATAAGACAAGAGCGGCGGTTGTTGCCCATCGCGAAGCCATTACAAAGTGGTTTTACGACTGCTCTATTGAGATGCAAAAGAATCTAGCGGTTATGTATGTCGAAGATCCACGATTTAAAGAGTACTACGACGGACGGGTTAGAGGCTTAGCCCAATATGTTCATGATGCAATTCAAGCTCAGTAACTAAGACGCTCTCCAGCAATACCAAGCAACAACACTTCGCATCCCAATGAATTGATCGCCTAATCCCTGCAACGTTTTAGGTTTAATAGGTTCAGAATTACCGTGCAAGTTATCCCAACCTCGCCGCACCGCCAAGTCATCAACGGGCCACACATCTAAACGTCCTAGATGAAAAATTAGAAACATTTCGACAGTCCAGCGACCAATGCCAAACAAAGGTACTAAATCAGAAATGATTTCTTCATCGGACATGTGAGCGAATTTTCTAAAGTTAATCTCCCCCGATAACGCAGCTGATGTCAGTTCGCTTATGGTTCGCACCTTTGCCCCCGTTAGCCCCACAGATTGCAGGTTCTTAGGTGAAAGTGCTCCAATTTTTTCAGCGGTGATGGCTCCTGCGCACTTGAATTCTAGGCGTCCAGTTATTGTCTTAGCTGCCGCGGTACTTACTTGCTGGGCAATCACTGCTCGAATCAATGATTGATACTGGGAAAGCTTTGGTTTAACTAAACCGAATGCGCAGGGTTCTAGATTCTTTATTGCTGACCGAAATGCCGGGTCCATCTTTACGATCTTGCGCTTTATAGTATCCAGCTCTTTAGCCCGAGCAGTATCCATGCTTAATGCATTGGGCGTAGTTCAACTTTTCTATTGCACGCCTTTGATGCCGAATACGCCAACCTTTCAGCTACTTCGGCGTTCTCGGCATCGACTATCCATAACCCGCTGAAGTTCTCTTTGGTATCAAACAAGGGTTTGCCTGTGCTGATGTTTACATCATTGCGGTTATCGATAACTGTTGCAGTCTCTGGCGGTTGTAACCCCCACGCAAAAATCCATTGGCCATTTGCTCGCAAGGAATCATTGAATTTATCGATTTCGACCATCTCGACAGATGTGCTGGGATTCTGTAGGTCGTCGATAACAGAAATTACATACTTCATGGCTTTATTATAAAAGATGCTTTGGTTAAATTTTACTGATGGCACTTAGGTAGGAGCGACGAACTTCTGGATTGATATTGAGGGGTTGTACAACTTCTCCCCCATGGCTTTCCCAGCGCGGAGGTAGCGAGTCACCGCTCAAAGCCCATGCAGCTTGCTTTGCAGCGCCATCGGCGACATATTCACTTTCAGCCGGAACGACGATTTCATCCGCAAATAAATCGGCTGCTATTTGTTGAACCGCTGGGTTCTTTGCAGCACCACCAATCAGAATAATTCTTTCAAAGCTGTTACCAAGATTTAAGAGCGCCTGTGTTGCATAAGCCATGCTTCCAATTACACCTTCTATGGAGGCTCGACAAATATTCGCAGATGTAAAATTTGAATGCGAGATATTGTGAAGCTGGCCATTGGCATCTGGTCGATTAGGAGTTCTTTCACCATCAAGATGCGGAAGGAACAACAAACCACCGGCTCCGAAGTTGGCAGAAAGAGCTTGTCGACTAAATTCTTCAAAGGAAATACTTAGCATTGAACAGGTCGTGGCAAATACCTTGGCGGCATTAAGAGTGCAAGCAAGCGGCAAAAAATTGCCTGTTGCATCTGCAAATCCAGCAACTTCACCCGATCCATCAGAACTTCCTGACGATGAAACTAGAAACGCTGTTCCACTTGTTCCTAATGAAATTACCAAGTCACCAACTTGCGCGCCAAGCCCAAGGGCTGCGGCTGCGTTATCGCCTGCACCGGCTGCAATTTTTAGGTCACCATTATCGAATCCAAATGCATTTGGTTTAACTATCTTTGGAAGATGGATGTCAGTATGACCAAGTGCAGATTTTAGAATATCTAGCTGATAAGTGTTGTCGAAAGAATTAAAGTAACCAGTTCCTGATGCATCTGAACGATCAGTAAATATGTCTTCTATATTCTTACTTCCAGAAAGCTTCCACGAAAGCCAATCGTGTGGCAGAGCAACTGCGCTAACTTTCTTTGCATTCTCTGGCTCATTTTCTTGCAACCAGCGGAGCTTTGAAGCGGTAAAGGAAGCAAGCAACCTTGATCCAACGCGCTCATGAATGTCTGGATACTCAATATTTAGTGCTTCTGCTTGACTGCTTGATCTTGTGTCATTCCATAACAGTGCGGGGCGAATTACTTCACCCTGTTCATCCAAAACGATCATTCCATGTTGTTGTCCTGCGATAGAAATTGCATCAAAAGAAGCTAGTCCGCCAACTTCGGCGATCGCATCCTTTAGTGCCTTAAGCCATTGTTGTGGATCAACTTCGGTGCCCTCTGGATGAGGGCGTGATGCTGACTTTAATAATTCACCAGTATCCGCATCGCGCGATACAACCTTTACTGATTGCGTAGAAGAATCAACACCAAGAACTTTCTTCATTACTCTTCCGTGACGCCCATTAAGTGTTCAAGGGCCAATTGATCAAGAATTTCATAGCTGTATCCCCGTTTGCCAGCTGCTTCAACATCGAATGTGTCGGCCGCCAAATCTCGCCATGTCTCAGCACCCGTCAAAGTAGGTTCTGAAAGACCTGGAATATTGGAATTCTTCATCGCTTCAATCACTCGTGGATCTTTGCGAAACTTTGCCGCACGATCTTTAAGAATCAGGTACATCCGCATATTTGAAGTTGCAGAGGCCCAAACACCAGAATTATCATCTGTACGTACAGGCTTGTAATCGAAGTGCTTAGGTCCTGAATATTGATATCTCTCGAGTAGATCAACCAGGAAGAAGGCGCTCTTTAGGTCACCATGACCGAAAACAAAATCTTGATCATACTTTGGACCACGTTGGCCATTGAGATCGATGTGGAACAACTTCTTTTGCCACAGTGCTTGCGCAATTCCGTGCACAAAATTGAGGTTGGCCATTTGTTCATGTCCTACCTCAGGATTAAGGCCTACTAATTCTGGATGATCTAATTCGGAAATAAAACCAAGGGCGTGCCCAATCGTTGGTAAGAAAATATCTCCACGTGGCTCGTTTGGTTTTGGTTCAATTGCAAATCTAATTGCATAGTCATTATCTAGCACATACTCGGAGAGGATGTTAAAACCTTCCTTGTAGCGCTCAAGTGCTACATAAGCATCTTTTGAGCTCTCAGATTCTGCGCCTTCACGACCACCCCAACACACATAAGTCTCAGCGCCTAGATCGACCGCTAAATCAATGTTTCGCATAACTTTGCGAATTGCATATCTGCGGATGTCTCGATCATTGCTGGTTAATGCTCCATCTTTAAAAACAGGGTGTGAAAACAAATTAGTTGTCGCCATCGGAACAGCCATTCCATTTTCACTAAGCGCTTTCTTAAATCGATTAATGTGGTGAAGGCGAGCGGAATCATCTGACCCAAAAGGAATCAAATCATCGTCATGAAAAGTAACTCCGTAGGCACCACGTTGAGCGAGTTCGGCCACGGTGCGAATGGGATCAAGGGGTTGACGAGTTTCATCACCAAATGGATCTCTGGCCTGCCAACCTACTGTCCACAATCCAAATGTGAATTTGTCTGCCGGTGTTGCTTGAAATGACGTACTCATATTTCTTCTCCCCCATCAAATGCCTACATTATTGTTGATAGGAGTTCAAAATGCTATGCCTAGCCCTAGTTTTGAATTAAGGTTCGGGGGTGAATAAAACCGTTGATGCAGATTTTCTAGCCCTTCCACTAGCAGCAGTTAGTGATGCCGCGATAAGCACAGCACAAGATGCTGGAGCTTCTCACGTTGATGTGCGAATAGAGCGCACGCGCAGTGGATTGCTCTCATTGCGAGATGCGCGTCCTGAAACCCAAAGTGATGAAACGATCGCAGGTGTTGGTGTGCGTGTAATCGTTAACGGTGCCTGGGGGTTTGCTTCATCTCCTGAAATCTCAGTCGATGTTGCTAAAAAGTTGGCAATGACCGCGGTTGCAATGGCTAAAACATCAAAGCCGCTATCAACAGAGTTAGTTTCACTAGTTACCGAACCTGTTTATGCCAACCAGACCTGGGTGTCAGATTACGAAATTGATCCATTCACCGTCTCTGATTCTGAGAAAAAAGATCGCTTAGCTGATTTGAGTAATCGTTTGCTAAAGAGTGAAGGTGTTAATCACACATCTGCACAAACTATGTTTGTGAAAGAGCAAAAGCATTACGCCGACTCTTATGGCACAAGCACCACTCAGCAACGTGTGCGAATTCAGACTCAGATCGAAGCGATTTCAATTGGCGCACACGGTTTTGAAGCTATGCGCACATTGGCTCAACCCGCCGGCTTTGGCTGGGAGTGGATGGGAAATAAGCATTGGGACTGGGATTCAGAAATTGCTGAACTTCCATCGTTATTGGCTGAAAAGGTTGCAGCACCATCGGTTGAACCTGGTCGCTATGACGTATTAGTTCACCCATCAAACTTGTGGCTAACTATTCATGAATCTATTGGCCATGCAACTGAATTAGATCGCGCGATTGGGTATGAGGCTAATTACGCTGGAACCTCATTTGCGACACCAGATAAGTTAAATACTCTTCAATACGGTTCGAAATTGATGAATGTAACTGGAGATCGCAGTACTTCTCATGGACTCAGCACCGTTGGTTTTGATGATGAAGGCGTTGCCGCCCAGCGTTGGGACATCATTAAAGATGGACTTCTTGTTGGTTATCAATTAGATCGCCGCATCGCAGCCCGCGTTAACCGTGATCGAAGCAATGGCTGCGCCTTTGCTGATTCTCCCGCGCACGTTCCAATTCAGCGTATGCCGAATGTTTCTTTACAACCAAATCCAACAGGTCCGACTTATGACGAAATGGTTGCATCCATGGAAGATGGAATCATCATTAAGGGTGATAAGTCTTGGTCCATTGACATGCAG
>DAISII010000037.1:0-7763 GCA_036822115.1 Candidatus Planktophila sp. | reverse complement strand
TTACGCAACATAAGAGTTGCGTAAATACCCCTTTTCCCTTAGATTTTGGCTCATGCTCAGTACATTCATTATTGCTCTTCGAGAAGGCCTAGAAGCCTGTCTCATTGTCGGAATCCTGGTCGCCTACATCGTCAAGACCAATCGCAAGGGTTATTTAAAGCCTTTGTGGACCGGCGTTGCTACAGCCGTCATCGCGAGTATCGCACTTGGTGCCTTTCTCACAATGACATCGGTATCACTGAGCGATCGTGGACAAGAGTTATTTGCTGGTGTCACATCATTTATCGCCGTGGCACTAGTTACGTGGATGGTTTTCTGGATGAAACGCACTGCACGCAATCTTCGCAATGAGCTGCAAGGAAAAGTAGAAAACGCAGTTAGTGCAGGGCCGCTAGCCCTAGCCGGAGTGGCTTTTATTGCTGTTATTCGCGAAGGTCTTGAAACATCATTATTTGTATACACAAACTTTCAAACAGTTGCAGATGTAACAAGTTCAACAATTGGTTTACTTCTAGGGTTTGCTGTTTCAATCACTCTTGGATATTTGATATATGAGAGCGCAATTAGATTGAACCTTGCAAAGTTCTTCACCTACTCAGGTGTGGCTTTAATTATAGTTGCAGCTGGCGTCTTGTCATACGGAATCCACGAATTCCAAGAGCTTGGATACCTGCCAGGTCCTGATGCTTTTGCTTGGGATGTCACCTCCTTTATCGCTAAGGATTCAATCCTGGGCGCATCCCTTTCCGGCACCATCGGCTTTGATACAACTACCTCATGGCTGCAGTTGGGCGTCTATGTTCTGTATCTAGGCGCAGTGCTGGTTCCATACCTGTCTAAGCCACGTATAAAGACACCAGTTAACGCTTAATTCGCTACTGTTCTAAACCCTTACTGGCGAGTAACCTTTGGGCTACGCCCTAGGTAAAGGAAGTTCCATGTCCCGCACAGTTGTCCTTGTTGATGCCGTCCGCACCCCATTTGGAAAGGCCGGCGGAATGTACGCCGGTACACGTGCAGATGATCTGATGGTTCGCGCGATTCGTGGATTGCTAGAGCGAAACCCAAAGGTTGATCCCGCATCGATTGAAGATGTCGCAATTGCTGCAGCAACACAAACTGGTGATCAAGGAATGAACATTGGTCGAAGCGTAGCTTTGTTATCAGGATTGCCCAACACTGTTCCAGGTTATTCAGTTGATCGCTGGTGTGCCGGCGCGTTGACCGCAGTTACAACTATTGCTGGTGCGATTGCAATGGGAACAAATGAAATTGCAATTGCTGGCGGTGTAGAACACATGGGCAACCATCCAATGGGCGAACTCATGGATCCAAATCCACGGTACTTAGCCGAACGAATTGTTGAACAAGATGCTCTTGCAATGGGCGCAACTGCAGAAAGACTGCATGATCGCTTCCCACAGCTAACCAAGGAACGTGCCGATCGGTTTGCGATGAATTCGCAGCTCAAAACCGCGAAAGCATATGCAGATGGAAAGATTCAACGTGACTTGATTCCAACAGCAGCGCGCAGCGCGGAACTTGGTTGGACAGTAGCAACTGTTGATGAAGCACCACGTCCACAAACAACTATGGAAGTACTTGCCGGATTGAAAACTCCATTTCGTCCAGCAGGACGCGTAACACCTGGCAATTCATCAGGATTAAACGATGGTGCAACTGCGGCGATACTTGCTAGCGAAGAAAAAGCCTTAGAACTTGGATTAACAATTAAGGCAAAGATGGTTACCTTCGCCTTCGCTGGTGTTCAACCAGAGATCATGGGCTACGGTCCAGTTCCATCAACAATTAAAGCGCTTAAGCAAGCAGGTTTAACTATTGAGGACATTGGCGCATTCGAAGTCAATGAGGCTTTTGCAGTGCAGGTCATTGCTTTCTTAGACCACTTTGGAATCGCAGATGATGATCCTCGAGTAAATCCATATGGTGGGGCCATTGCAGTTGGCCACCCATTGGCATCATCAGGTGTTCGCTTAATGCTCAACTTAGCCCGAACCTTTGAAGCACAACCAGAGGTTCGTTATGGCATTACAACTATGTGTATCGGACTAGGTATGGGTGGCACTGTCATCTGGGAAAACCCAAACTTCAAGGGAGCAAAGTAATCATGAGCGCAGAGATCACACTTCCAGCAGGAGCACCTGAAGAGGTTGTAACCAACGCACTTGTACGCGAGATCGATCTAGCTGCCTTTGGTGGTAAAGGATTGATGGCGCTGATTACTTTAGATAACGGCCATGATCACAACCGTCCAAATACTTTTGGTCCTCAGTCTGTAAACGCATTAAATGATGCGATCACCGATGCGATCGGTCGAAATCCAGCAGCTATTGCCATTACAGGTAAGCCATTTATCTTTGCAGCCGGTGCTGATCTATCTGGACTTTCTTTTCTAACCGATCGCACTCAAGCACTAGCGATTGGAAAACTTGGACACGATGTATTCCGCCGTTTAGGTGAATCAAAGATTCCAACCTTTGCATTTATTAATGGCTTGGCATTGGGTGGCGGACTAGAGGTTGGATTGCATTGTCATTACCGCACTGTTGCTTCCACCGCCTTTACCGCGCTTCCAGAGGTATTTTTAGGATTGGTACCAGGATGGGGTGGTGCAACTATCTTGCCTAAGCTAATTGGACCAGAGCGTGCGGTTCAGGTAATCATGCTGAACGCCTTAAATAACAACACCATGATGAAGGCAAAGGATGCATTAAAGCTTGGCGTAGTCGATGCCATGTTTGATCCAGCAGATTTCTTGGAATGCTCCATCGGTTTTGCAGTTGGTATTCTCAACGGCACAACAAGAATCGAGCGCACTGACTACAGCAATGACCCAGGTTGGGAAGCGGCATTGGCAACAGGCAAAGCAGCCGCACTAAAGAAGTACGGTGGTGCAACGATTGCATCACCTATGAAGGCACTTGAACTTATTGCGGCTGCGCAACACAACACTTTGGGCGAAGGCTTTGATGCTGAAGATCAAGTACTAACAGATTTAACAATGTCCGATACGTTGCGTTCATCTCTGTATGCATTCAATGTGATTCAGAAAAAGCGCAAAAAGGTAGAAGGTGCTCCAAAGCCTGCCTTAGCCCGTAAGGTGACTAAGGTCGGAATCGTTGGAGCAGGATTGATGGCTTCACAGTTGGCACTGCTTATGGTTCGCAACCTTAAGTGCCCAGTTGTCATGACAGATATTGATCAAGAGCGCGCCGACAAGGGTGTGGCCTGGGTTAAGAATGAATTGGCAAAGTTGGTTGAAAAGAAGCGCATGAGCGCCGAATCAGCTGGCCGCCTTTCACTTCTTATTTCAGGATCTGCTGATCAAACAGTATTTGCCGGTTGCGACTTCATTATCGAAGCAATTTTCGAAGAGCTTTCACTAAAGCAAGATCTGTTCAAGAAACTAGAGACAATCGTTTCGCCTGATTGCGTATTAGCGACTAACACCTCTTCCCTATCGGTTGAACGCATGACTGAGGGATTAAAGAATCCAGAACGTGTCGTTGGTTTCCACTTCTTTAATCCTGTTGCTGTTATGCCGCTGCTTGAGGTTGCGCGCACATCGACAACAGATGATGCAACAACTGCCACTGCAATTGCAGTTGGTAAAGAGCTCAAGAAGACCATGATTATTTGTAAGGATGCTCCGGGCTTTGTAGTTAATCGCTTGCTGACCCGCTTTATGGGCGAGGTAACAGATGCCGTTGATGAAGGAACTTCACCTGCGGTGGCAGATTCTGCGATGATGGAAATCGGATTCCCAATGTCTCCATTCCAGTTACTTGATCTTGTTGGTCCGGGTGTGGCTTTACACGTTTCCGAAACACTTCATCACAACCTTGGGCCTCGCTATCGCATTTCTCCGACCATGCAACGCATGGTCAAAGAAGGCGTACGCCACTTCTACATTAAAAATGAGGATGGCTCAGTTGGTGCAAACCCTGCAGCAATGGCATTGGTCGAAAAGGGAACAACACCATCTACGGCAGAACAAGTTCGCTCACGAGCATTAAAGGCGTTGGCAGAAGAAGCTCGCGCAATGCTGGATGAAGGCGTTGTAGCAACACCGGCTGAAATTGATCTATGCATGTTGATGGGCGCTGGATGGCCGATGCATCTTGGAGGAATCTTGCCGTACCTAGATCGCGAAGGAATTAGCGAATCAGTGACAGGTAAGCGCTTCCACGAAAAGGGTGTTGCTTCTCTTCCTTAAAGCTAGGAAATCCATCCTGCTATCTGCCGCACAATCGCAGCAGGTGTTATCGCTATGTCTTCAAGGATTTCAGCACGCTTTGAGTGTTCGATAAATTCTAGCGGAACGCCAATCGAATGCAGTGAGCAAGTGCTACCGGATTCACGTAACATTTCCGAAATCGTGCTAGCAATACCTGCATGCTTAATTCCATCTTCCATCACAATGACAGTGCCATAGTTAGCGCACATTTGGATTAATGATTGTGGGACTGGTTTAACCCACACCGGATCAACAACGGTAATTTCAATTGACTGTTCTTTTGCCAATTGAGCAACTTCGATAGCCATGCCCGCCATTGAACCCACGCTGATAATTAACACTTGCTGTGTTGCGCCTTTGTGCAAAATATCTAAGCCGTTAATATTTTCTACGGCAGAAATATCGGCTGGTACTGCGCCCTTTGGAAACCTGAGCATGGACGGCGCATCTGAAATTGACACACAAGCTCGCAAGATTTCCTTAAGCCGTGCTCCATCGCGAGGTGCACCAACATGCATATTAGGAACAATTCCTGTTAGCGCTAGATCCCATATGCCATGGTGTGAGGGGCCATCATCGCCCGTGATTCCGGCACGGTCTAGAACAAAGGTAACTCCAGCCTTGTGAAGAGCAACATCTAACAACAGTTGATCAAAGGCTCGATTCAAAAAGGTTGAATATATTGCAATGACAGGGTGCATTCCTGCATACGCTAATCCGGCAGCACTAGTGACAGCATGTTGTTCGGCAATACCGACATCGATGGTTCTTTCTGGGAAATTCTGAGCGAACTTATCTAATCCAGTTGGACCTAACATCGCTGCGGTAATTGCAACTATCTTTGCATTCTCTCGACCGATTGCCGTAATTTCCTCAGCGAAAACATTTGTCCAAGAAGGTGCGGATGCCTTTAGTGGCTTCCCGGTTACTGGATCAACAATTCCAACCGCATGAAACTTCTCAGCGATATCTTCAATGGCTGGCGTGTACCCACGCCCCTTTTCAGTAATTGCATGAACAATCACGGGAGCGCCAAACTCTTTCGCCATCTGCAAAGTTTTTTCCATGGCCGCAATGTCATGGCCATCAATGGGGCCGAGGTATTTGAATCCCAAATCCTCAAACATTCCCTGAGGAGCGACCATATCTTTGATTCCCTTTTTCAATCCGTGCAAGGTTCCATAAATATACTTTCCAACGACAGGGGTGTTGTGAAGCATTCTCTTGCCTCGACCTAAAATTCGCTCATACTCTCTGCTTGCGCGCAAGGTCGTTAAATAGGTCGCTAGCCCACCTATTGTTGGTGAGTAAGAACGCTCATTGTCATTGACAACAATTACTAAGTTTCGCTCTGATTCAGGCGATAAATTGTTCAGCGCTTCCCACGACATACCACCAGTTAATGCACCATCTCCAACAACTGCAACAACATGTCGATTTGACTGACCCGACAATGAAAAGCCTCTAGAAATTCCATCTGCCCAAGAAAGCGCTGTCGATGCATGAGAATTTTCGATTACATCATGTTCGCTTTCGCGACGGTTTGGATAGCCAGAAATTCCGTCACGCTGTCTCAAGAGATCAAATTGATCTGCGCGACCTGTAAGAATCTTGTGAACATATGATTGGTGACCGGTGTCAAAGAGAACAATATCTTTGGGTGATTCAAAAGCTCTATGAATAGCGATTGTCAGTTCTACAACTCCAAGATTGGGACCTAGATGTCCACCTGTTTTTGAAACCTTATCGATTAAGAACACTCGGATATCGGCGGCAAGATCCTTTAACTGGGCAGGGCTCATTGCTTGAAGATTTGCTACGGAAAAAGTATTCAGATCCATGATGCGAGAGTGAACCTACTCAGCCAACAAAGAACGAAGTACGTACTGCATGATTCCACCGTGGCGATAATAATCAGCTTCACCTGGTGTATCGATGCGAACCTTTGCAGTAAATGTAATCGTCCCGGCAGTAACTGTTAGCTCCTTTGGAACTCCCCCAGTATTGAGTGCAGTAATTCCAGCAATGGAAAAAGTTTCAGTTCCGGTCAGGCCAAGTGATGCCGCAGTCTCCCCATCTTTAAACTGCAATGGAAGCACTCCCATGCCAATTAAGTTAGAGCGGTGAATACGCTCGAAACTTTCAGCAATAACTGCGCGAACTCCCAATAGCGCCGTGCCCTTTGCGGCCCAGTCACGTGAAGATCCTGATCCATACTCCTTGCCGGCAAGGATGACTAGTGGAATCCCAGCATCTTGGTAGGCAACTGATGCATCGTAAATAGTTGTTTGTTCTCCGCCAGCTAGGAAGTTGCGAGTAAATCCTCCCTCAACACCATCTAGCAGTAAGTTCTTCAAGCGAATGTTTGCAAATGTTCCACGAATCATAATTTCATGGTTACCACGACGTGAACCATATGAATTGAAATCAACACGATCAATTCCATGCTCTGCCAGGTATTTGCCTGCTGGTGAATCAGCTTTGATGTTTCCGGCAGGTGAAATGTGATCTGTTGTAACTGAATCACCCAGAACCGCTAATACACGTGCACCAGAAATATCTGTTACCGGAGTCGGCTGCTTCGGCATGCCTTCAAAGTAAGGAGGTTTGCGCACATATGTTGACTTAGGATCCCATTCGAAAACTTTGCCTGTTGGAGTTGCAAGCGACTTCCAACGGTGATCACCTTCGAAAACTGTTGCATAATCCTTGGTAAACATTTCCGATGAAATTGAAGAGTCAATAACGCTCTGGATTTCTTGAGGCGTCGGCCAAATGTCTTTTAGAAATACATCGTTGCCTGCGGTGTCTTTGCCCAATGAATCAGTGTCAAAATCATGATCCATTGTTCCGGCAATTGCATAGGCAACTACTAGCGGAGGCGATGCCAGATAGTTCATTTTCACATCTGGGCTAATTCTTCCCTCAAAGTTTCGGTTTCCAGAAAGAACTGCGGTGACCGCCAAATCAGATTCATTAATAGCCTTACTTATGTCAATTGGAAGCGGGCCAGAGTTTCCGATGCAGGTAACGCAGCCATAACCGACCAAGTTGAAGCCAAGTGCTTCCATGTACCGAGTTAAATCAGCGCGATCGTAGTAATCAGTAACAACCTTTGATCCTGGAGCAAGCGTTGTCTTGACCCATGGCTTTGATGTAAGTCCCTTTTCTACAGCTTTCTTTGCAAGCAGCGCCGCACCGATCATTACAGATGGGTTTGAGGTATTGGTACATGAAGTAATTGATGCAATTACGACATCACCATTTTTTACACGAGTTGACCCAGCAGTAACTTCACCTTTTGCGGTCTTGTCGCTGAAATAAGTTGGAACAATTGTTGAAAAGGCGTTCTTCGAATCGCTGAGCGAAATACGATCTTGCGGACGTTTTGGACCTGATATTGATGGAACTACAGTTGAAAGATCTAGTTCAACAACCTGCGAGAAACGTGGTTCGATAGCTGGGTCATGCCACATTCCCTGCTTCTTTGCATACTGTTCAACTA
>DAISII010000036.1:0-7893 GCA_036822115.1 Candidatus Planktophila sp. | reverse complement strand
TAGTCCGCTCAGGAAATTCAAATGTTGCGATGGCTCAGTTGCTCGGTAGGCTTGCTCAATGATTATTGAGGGCCATTTTGGAGAGTATGGCGGCCGTTTTGTGCCGGAAGCTCTCATTGGAGCGCTCGAAGAGTTAGAGGCTGCACACAACGCAGCACAAATCGATCCAGTGTTTATTGCCGAATTAGCAGAACTTCATCGCACCTATACAGGTCGTCCAAGCATTATTACGGAAGCAAAGAGATTTGCCGAACACGCAGGCGGTGCTCGGATATTTTTGAAGCGCGAAGATCTCAATCACACCGGCAGCCATAAGATCAACAATGTTTTAGGCCAAGCACTTTTAACAAAGCGTATGGGCAAAAAACGCATCATCGCTGAAACTGGTGCTGGGCAGCACGGAGTTGCATCTGCAACAGCTGCTGCCTTGATGGGTCTTGAATGTGTTGTTTATATGGGTGAAGAGGACACTCGTCGCCAAGCACTAAACGTAGCGCGCATGAAGTTACTTGGTGCAAAAGTTGTTCCGGTGACATCTGGATCAAAAACACTTAAAGATGCAATTAATGAGGCCATGCGTGACTGGGTGACTAACGTTGCCGATACTCATTACATGCTCGGCACAGTTGCAGGCCCACATCCATTCCCAACAATGGTTCGTGACTATCACAAAATTATTGGCGATGAAGCACGTGAACAAATGCTCGCGCTAACCGGCAAACTTCCTGATGCAGTTCTTGCATGTGTTGGTGGGGGATCAAATGCAATTGGAATCTTCAATGCATTCATTCCAGATGCAGGAGTTCGCCTAATAGGTCTTGAAGCAGGTGGTGATGGTGTTGAAACTGGACGCCATGCCGCAACAATTACTGGTGGAACACCTGGTGTCTTACACGGCACACGCTCTTATGTTTTACAGGATGCGAATGGTCAGACAATCGAATCGCATTCAATTTCTGCCGGACTTGATTACCCAGGTGTTGGACCAGAGCACGCATATCTGCATGACATTGGACGAGCTGAATATCGCGCAATCAATGATGATGCAGCGATGGCCGCATTTGAACTGCTGTGCAAAACAGAGGGAATAATTCCAGCGATAGAAACAGCGCACGCACTTGCTGGTGCATTGGTTATTGGAAAAGAGTTAGGACCGACAGCAAACCTTCTCATTAATCTTTCTGGCCGCGGTGATAAAGATGTGCAAACTGCGGCGGAGTACTTTGGAATTCCACTGTAATGACGCAATTAGATGCAGTAATGGCACAGGTGCGCTTAGAAAATCGCGCCGCGCTAATTGCATATATTCCAGCTGGCTTTCCCTCTCAAGCAGGATGCGCCAAAGCGATTCAAACATTAGCGGACGCGGGCGTCGATGCTATTGAAATTGGTTTTCCCTATAGCGATCCAGTAATGGATGGCCCAGTTATTCAAGAAGCGGCAGATATATCGCTAAGGGGCGGAACAAATGCAGCTGATGTTTTTGCCGCGCTCAAGGTTGCAGCTAGCACCGGGGTAGCAGCGGTTGTCATGACCTATTGGAACCCAATTGCGAAGTACGGTGTTGAAAAGTTTGCACAATCGATTGCCGATAACGGAGGATCGGGTGTAATTACTCCAGATCTGACAATTGAAGAATCAGATAGCTGGATTGCGGCAACACAAAAGAGTGGCATCAATCCAATTTATGTCGTTGCACCAAGTACAAAAGATGAGCGTTTAAAGAATGTCACCGCAAAAACAGGGGGATTTGTCTATGCCGCCAGCATGATGGGGGTAACTGGAACACGTGATGCTGTTGCATCAACAGCCAGCGAGTTAGTTGCGCGTGTTCGAACGGTCACCGATTTACCTATTTCAGTTGGTCTAGGTGTTTCCACACGCGAACAAGCAATGTCCTTGGCCGCATATGCCGACGGAGTAATTGTTGGCTCAGCATTTATTAAGTTATTACTTGATGCACCATCAGAACAAGAAGGACTAGATGCGATTTCCCATTTGGCAAAAGAGTTAGCCTTAGGAGTACGTGAGGGACGATGAGAAATTTTAATGAGCGCTTTCAGCCACTGATCACTCTGTTGGCACGACTGGTGCTTGGTGGTGTCTTGTTAG
Source organism: Candidatus Planktophila sp. (assembly GCA_036822115.1). GTDB lineage: Bacteria > Actinomycetota > Actinomycetes > Nanopelagicales > Nanopelagicaceae > Planktophila. Next base: position 5,781 of record DAISII010000036.1, on the reverse strand, counting down.
CTGCCGGCGGCTTAAAGGTGTTTAAGCCAACTGAATCTGCCAACGCTGTTGCAGCCTATAAATTGCTACCTACCAATCTGGCACACCTAACCGGGTATGCCTTGCCCTGGCTTGAAGTGGCACTGGCCCTTCTTTTAATTCTTGGATTCATGGTCCGTCCGGCAGCGGTAGTCAGCGGTTTAATCATGGTCGTCTTTATCGGAGCCATCGCTTCGGTCTGGGCTCGCGGCATGCTGATCGATTGCGGCTGTTTTGGCGGAGGCGGGGAAATCGACCCATCCTTAGCCTCAGAGGTTCGTAGGACCTATTTCATAGAAATAATGCGCGATTTAGGTTTGGCTCTGGCAGCGCTTTATCTGTACTTTTTCCCATACGGAAAACTATCCATAGAACAAGCAACACCTTCAACTAAGGAGTAAGAATGGCTAAGCAACAAGCAAAAAGTGGCGACAACGTAACTCGCTGGATCGTTATTGCAATGGTCTTGTTGGTTGTTGCAACAGGTGTTGGTTTTTCATTGATGAGTCAAAACAATAAGCAGAATGCATCTCTCGCAGCCTTGGATGGCTTTAAGGCCAATGCAGCGTTTGCTTCAAGTATTGATGTCGAAAATGGTTCAGCGATCACCTTCAACCCAGGATTAGCCAAGACAGTTGATGTGTGGGAAGACCCTCAGTGTCCTGTCTGTAAGTACTTTGAAGATGCAAACAACGAATACTTAGATGATCTAATTCGCGAGAAGAAAGCAACCGTACGTTTCCATGTTCTTTCATTCTTGGGTGATGAATCAGTCCGTGCCGCAAATGCATCTTTCTGTGCAGCCGAAGAGGGAAAGTACATTGATTTCCACAAAGCGTTGTATCGGGTTCAATCACCACTGGAAAACTCTGGTTTTTGGAGCAACGAGACGCTAGTTGCGATCGGAAACAAGGTCGGAATTACATCTGAAAAATTTGCCACCTGTGTTAATGATGGCCAAAAAGTTGATCTTGTTAAGGCGAACTACGATTCAATGGCCAAGTACGGGGTGCAAGGCACACCAACAGTTTTCATCGATGGAAAATTGTGGGAGCGCAAGAGCTCAGATTTCAATCCTGAAGAGTTCCGCGCCGCAGTCGAAGGCAATTAATTGTGTTGATCGCATTTCCAACGCCAACGCAATCGGCGTTGGAAATCGGTCCATTAACGATTCACTATTACGCACTATGCATCATTACCGGCATTGCAGTAGCAATTTGGCTGGGTGATAAAAGATTTCGTGCGCATGCAATCAATGGGCGATCTGTTGTATCTGAAGTAGCAATTACAGCGGTGCCAGTTGGCATTATTGGTGGTCGGATTTACCATGTGATCTCTTCACCTTCTGCATATTTCGGCGCAAATGGAAATCCATTGGATGCGCTAAAGATTTGGGAAGGCGGATTAGGAATCTGGGGCGCTATTTCGATAGGTCTTTTTGGCGCATATTTGCGTTACAGATCATTACAAAAGCGAATTGATTTGCCATCATTTGCTGTGTTTGCGGATGCATTAGCGCCGGGAATTTTATTTGCCCAAGCGATAGGACGTTTTGGAAATTGGTTTAATGGCGAACTATTTGGACGCCCATTGGATTCATGGTGGGCACTAGATGTTCCTGCGAAGTATCGCCCCTTTGGATTTAGTGAATTTGAATCATTTCATCCCACATTTTTGTATGAAGCAATCTGGTGCACCTTTGTGGCAACACTGTTAATTGTTTTTGGCAAGCGCCTCAAAGCTGGACAGGTATTTGCTGCATATGTATTTGCCTATTGCGTCGGCAGATTTTTCATCGAGCTAATTCGCATTGATTCAGCTAATACGATCGCCGGATTACGTGTAAATGTGTGGGTGAGTGTGATTGTGGCTAGTGGCGCTGCGCTCTTTTTCGCTCGTGGCTCAAGAAAGAATGCATAGCTTTCAGGTAGGCTTTCCAAATGGCACTTGAGGATGTTCATGAGCGCAATCAACAACACCGTACCCACCGAGCAGGTTGGCTCCGCGCTGCAGTCCTAGGTGCAAATGATGGACTGGTATCAACGGCATCATTAATGGTCGGTGTAGCAGCGGCGGGCAAGAATGATTTCCTGGTGACTGCAGGCATTGCAGGAATTACAGCGGGTGCGATGTCTATGGCAGTCGGAGAATATGTTTCAGTACGTTCGCAAAATGATGTCGAAGCATCAGATCGTTTACTGGAGATCGAACATTTAGCGGCAGATCCCGAAGGTGAACTGCAGGAGCTGCAACACATTTACATTGAACGTGGCCTGACCCCGGCACTTGCATTGCAAGTTGCACTAGAGATGCACCGCAAAGATCCATTGGAAGCGCATCTACGTGACGAGCTTGGGCAACACCCACACACCAAGGCCCGCCCGATTCAGGCCGCAGTTGCATCTGCTATTGCATTCACAACCGGTGGCTTGATTCCATTTGCCGGAGCTTTTGCTCCGACCCTTAGTACAAAAGCCTGGAGCATTGTTGGCTTCACCTTAGGTGGCTTGATTTTGACCGGCGTTGTTAGCGCCAGAATTTCTGGTTCAAAGGTATTGGCTCCAACGGTGCGCGTCTTAATTGGTGGTTGTTTGGGTATGGCAATCACCGCTGGAATTGGCCAAATCGCCAATATCTCTGGCATCTAAACAGCCTTCTCTGAGACTTCCCTTTTATCTACTTGTTGCTACGCTTTCCTACTAAGTAAGGCCCGGGCCAAGGATGTCCCTCTTCACGTAGGACCATTCTGTAGGAGCTTCGCGCATGGTACTTGCATCCAATTATCCACAAGCACAAGGGCTCTACAACCCTGCCCAAGAACATGATGCTTGCGGAGTTGCGATGGTCGCGACCCTTAACAAGATTGCAACACACGAGATTGTGGCAAAGGCGCTAACAGCACTTCGCAATATGGAACACCGCGGAGCATCAGGTGCTGAACCCGATAGCGGTGATGGTGCGGGAATCTTAATTCGCGTCCCAGATGCTTACTTTCAGGCAGTTGTTGATTTCAAACTTCCAGCAGCAGGTGCGTACGCAACAGGTATTGCATTTGTGGCACAAGGTGCGGATGTAAAGAGCGATATTGCAAAGCTTGCTGAACAAGAGGGCTTAGTTGTACTTGGCTGGCGAGAAGTTCCAATCAACTCGAAATCCTTAGGCAAGACTGCGCTCTCGGTTATGCCCGATTTCCAGCAATTGTTTATTGCCGGTGCCAAAGGCGAGACAGGAATTGCGTTGGATCGACTTGCTTTCTGTTTACGAAAGCGCGCAGAGCATGCTTTAGATCTGTATTTCCCATCGTTGTCTTCCCAGACCATTGTGTACAAGGGAATGCTTACAACTGGCCAACTTGAAGAGTTTTTTCCCGAACTATCGGATGAGCGCGTCGTTTCACCGCTTGCCTTAGTTCACTCTCGTTTTTCCACCAATACTTTTCCTTCATGGCCACTTGCGCACCCTTATCGCTTCATTGCCCACAATGGCGAAATCAATACTGTAAAGGGAAATCGCAACTGGATGCGCGCTCGCGAATCATTGCTTGCTAGCGATGTAATTCCTGGAGATCTCAAGCGTTTGTTCCCAATTGTTGAAATGTCAGGTTCAGATTCTGCATCCTTTGATGAAGTTCTAGAGCTGTTGTACTTAGGCGGACGTTCCTTGCCTCACGCGGTATTGATGATGATTCCGGAAGCATGGGAAAACCACGCAACGATGCCGCAGAACCGTCGTGATTTCTACGCCTTCCACGCTTCGATGATGGAACCATGGGATGGACCAGCATGCGTAACATTTACTGACGGACATCAAGTTGGCGCAGTACTAGATAGAAATGGACTTCGTCCCTCACGTTTTTGGGTTACAAAAGATGGTCTTGTTGTTCTTGCATCCGAAGTTGGCGTGCTTGATATCCCAGCCGAAAACATTGAACGTAAGGGCCGTTTACAGCCAGGAAAAATGTTCTTAGTTGATATTGAACAAGGCCGCATTATTGAAGATGGCGAAATTAAAGATGAGCTAGCAAATGCAGCACCGTACAAAGATTGGCTGCACGCCGGAATGGTCAAGCTCAGCGATCTTCCTTCACGCGAGCACATTGTTTATCCGCACTCATCAGTTGTTCGTCGTCAACGTGCTTTTGGATACACAGAAGAAGATCTACGCATCCTTATCACACCAATGGCTAAAAACGGCATGGAAGCTCTAGGTTCGATGGGAACAGATACTCCTATTGCAGCACTTTCTGAAAAGCCACGTTTAATCTTTGATTACTTCTCACAGTTATTCGCGCAGGTAACAAACCCACCATTAGATGCAATTCGTGAAGAGCTTGTAACAAGCCTTGGAACATCTATGGGACCAGAACACAATTTGCTGGATCCAGGTCCGGCAAGTTGCCGCCAAATCTCTTTGGCATTTCCTGTAATCGACAATGACGAGCTGGCAAAGATCATCCACGTAAACGCAGATGATGACTTTCCAGGCCTCAGTGCCCATGTAGTTCGTGGCTTGTTTAGCATTGCAGACGGTGGCGATTCATTGCGTGATCGCTTAAATGAAATTAAGGCTGAAGTCTCGCAAGCCATCAACGATGGTGCTCGCATTATTGTTTTATCTGATCGTGACGGCGATGCCGAAAACGCCCCGATTCCTTCACTGCTTCTAACATCTGCTGTCCATCACCATTTAATCCGCGAAAAGACTCGCACCAAAGTTGGTCTTGTTGTCGAAGCTGGCGATGTTCGCGAAGTTCACCATGTGGCATTGCTCATTGGTTACGGCGCTGCATGTGTAAACCCATATCTTGCTATGGAGTCTGCCGAAGACTTGGTTTTACAAGGAGTCATTACTGGAATCACTCCAGAAAAAGCTGTTAAAAATCTTATTAAGAGCCTTGGTAAAGGTGTACTGAAGGTAATGTCCAAGATGGGCATCAGCACCATCGCTTCATATACAGGCGCACAAGTATTCGAGGCAATCGGCTTGTCACAAGAAGTTGTCGATGAATACTTTGTTGGCACGACATCTCGCCTTGGTGGAGTTTCACTTAACACAATTGCTGAAGAAACAATTGCCCGTCACCACGTTGCATATCCACCTGGGGGAGAAGTACCAGGAACAAAGCGTCTTCCTATTGGCGGGGAGTATCAGTGGCGCCGTGAAGGTGAACCACATTTGTTTGACCCAGAAACTGTATTTACTTTGCAGCACTCAACTCGCAATAAGCGTTACGACATTTTCAAGCGTTATACCGATCGAGTTAATGAGCAAAGTTCACGATTAATGACGCTTCGTGGATTATTCCAATTCAAGGAAGGCGTTAATGCGCCTATTTCCATTGATGAGGTTGAATCAATTCACGACATAATTAAGCGTTTTTCAACCGGTGCCATGTCATATGGTTCGGTTTCTGCCGAAGTACATGAAACATTAGCTATTGCAATGAACCGCCTTGGTGGAAAATCAAATACTGGTGAAGGTGGCGAAGAGCCAGAACGTTACCTTCCAATGGCAAATGGTGATTCAAAGCGTTCTGCTATCAAGCAGGTCGCATCTGGTCGTTTTGGTGTTAACAGTAATTATTTAGTCAATAGTGATGATATTCAGATCAAAATTGCGCAAGGTGCAAAGCCAGGTGAAGGTGGTCAACTACCTGGTAACAAGGTGTATCCCTGGATTGCTAAGGCCAGATATTCAACTCCTGGTGTTGGTTTGATTTCTCCACCACCGCATCACGATATTTACTCAATTGAAGATCTTGCG
>DAISII010000035.1:0-7942 GCA_036822115.1 Candidatus Planktophila sp. | reverse complement strand
ATCTGACCGGCAGTACCAACTTCGTGGTGTGAGCGCTCAACAAGTAGTCCTACCTTGCCAAGTTGCATCACCATTTCATCGCGAAGATCTGCGAATTGATCTGTTGGAGAAACTGGGAAGTATCCACCCTTAACACGGGTGCGGTATCCACGGTTAGGTGTTCCATCAGCATCGTATTCGACGCCAGTGTTCCATGCACCTTCATATGATTCGATTTCATGAACAGCTGAGTTGATTGTTGTCTTGAAACGTACGCTATCGAAAACATAAAATTCTGCTTCTGGTGCAAAGAATGCTGTGTCAGCAAATCCAAGTGAGCGCATGTACTCAACAGCCTTTGCTACAACTCCACGAGGATCACGGCTATATGGAGTGTTGTCTACTGGATTGTGAACAGAGAAAATAATAATGAGGGTTTTTTCTTTACGGTATGGATCCAGGTATGCAGACTCTGGAACTGGCAAGAGCTTCATATCTGATTCATTAATAGTTTGGAATCCACGAATCGATGAACCATCAAACATTAGGCCATCTGTGAATACCGCTTCATCGAATGATTCAACAGGTACGTTGAAGTGATGCTGGATTCCAGGTAAGTCTGTAAAGCGGACGTCAACGAGTTTTACATCTTCTTTCTTGATGTATGCAAAGATTTCTGCTGCGTTCTTAAACATGCTTCTCCCAATTTCACATGTGATGCGCTAAATCTCTCATCATTGAGCCTTGTGCGCTTTTAGTAGTTGAACCCTAGGTCCATACGATGAAATTGGCATAACCCGCTTGTTAAATCCATGTTACGTCTGGAGCTAATGCCAGTTACCCTTGCCACATGAGCTTTCAATTTACGCGTGTGAGCCTAGGGCGGCGCTTTGCGGCGCTGATGGTGGATTGGCTGGCCTGCTATTTCATCGTGGCTGCCTCTTCAGGTGGAGTCGGCGCGATGGCTCCAAATCGCTCGTGGACAGTTCTGACGTTGTTCTTTGCTGAGATTGCAATTCTCTCAGCGCTACAGGGTGCGACTCTGGGTCACAGAATATTTGGTATTCGAATTGTTCGTTTTGCTGATGGTGGGGCGATTACTCCATTGCAGGCGCTGATTCGATCAGCGCTGCTTGTGACAGTTGTTTTCGCCGTTACCTTTGATGAAAACGGCAGAGGAATGCACGAGCGATTCAGCCGATCTGTTTTAACACGAGGCTAAAGGTTTAATTAGAAACTAGCGACTTTTTGGTGCTCGTGTTGGCATGGGACCCTTTGGAATTGGCATAGACATTCCGCCAACAGCCTTTAGGCGTGCACGGACTTCACGCATTTGATGAGCTGACAACTTCTTCGGAAGTCGTCGCATATGTCGTTGTAATTTACGAATTGGAATTCTTCCCTCTTCGTTACCAACCAGAATTTCGATGACCGGTACACCAGGTGCAAATCGTTCAGCCTTCTTCTTTTCATCAGACATCATCTGACGAACAGATTGTGAACCTTCACCTGTAATGACGATGCCTGCACGACCAACGCTGCGATGAACCATGTCTTGATTACGGGCTACAGCTACAGCTGGTGTTGTAGTCCAACCTTTGCGGATCGCCATCAAAACACTTGCGCCTGCACCCATTTGCCCTTCAATGGATGAGTAAGCCGCTGTTCCAGCTTGACGAGTAAAAAATAACAAAGTTAAAAGTGCTGCAAGAGGGAAGGAGATGAATGCAAAGTAGAAAGGATGACCAAGAGTTGCGCCAACTCCAATTCCAATGGCCCACGATGCAAGGAAAATACCCGTCAGAGCTAGCGGAATCCATGGCTTAACCTGTTTTGTGACCTTGTAAGCATCCCGAAAGGTTTGGAACCGAGGGGTCTTGATCTTCTTTTCTTTTGCTTTTCGCTTGAACATATTCTTAGTTTAGTGGAGCAGGAGCGGTTCCACCAAGACGAACTGGCGCCCAACGCTGGCCGACATGGCTATCAGGGTACTTTTCTTGGACATCACGCAACATTTGGATCATTACTTCGCGCAAGTGAATTTCAGCCACTTCGACATTAGTGTCGCGAGAATAGGTAATCGGCTCGCCAAAAGAAACTGTGACAGGGATCTTGCTTCGTTTAAAGCTTGGCTTTACACCCTTGGTAAAGACGCGTTGGCCACCCCACACAATTGTTGGTATCACGGGCACTCCTGCGCCTATTGCTAAACGAACCGCTCCTGACTTTAATCCCTTTATTTCAAAACTTGTCGAGATTGTTCCTTCAGGAAAAATGCCAATAATTTCGCCAGCTTTTAGAGCTCGTAGCGCTGCAACAAAAGATGCAGATCCATTACTTCGATCGACGTTGATGTGGTGCATTCCGCGTAGCAATGGACCAGCTACCTTGTTATCAAATAACTCTTTTTTAGCCATAAAGCGCACATATCGCTTTGCAGGCAGAGCAGCAGTTCCGGCAAGAGCGAAATCTAAGTAACTTGTGTGATTAATCGCAAGAATCGCGCCATCTTTACGAGGAACATTGTCTTGTCCTTGAAAATCAAAATTAAAACTTAAATATTTCCAGAAGGACTTCACAAGAACAATTACCGGGGGATAGACCAGATCAACCACGAGCTGATTTCTTGTCCATTGCTTGCTTGTACAAACGTCCAGCCCGGTATGAAGAGCGAACAAGTGGCCCACTCATTACCCCCAAGAAACCAATCTGTTCTGCTTCCTGAGCAAGTTCAACAAACTCCTGCGGCTTAACCCAACGTTCTACTGGGTGATGTTTGTTGGTGGGGCGCAAATATTGTGTAATGGTGATCAAATCGCAACCAGCGCTGTGCAGATCAACGAGTGCTTGTGATACTTCTTCACGAGTTTCGCCAAGTCCAAGAATTAAGTTTGATTTAGTGATCAACCCAAAGTCCTGAGACATTCTCAAAACGCGCAATGATTTTTCGTAGGTGAAGGCTGGACGTATTTGCTTGAAAATACGTGGAACTGTTTCCAGATTGTGTGCGAAAACTTCTGGCCTGGTTTCAAAAATCGGGTTGAGCAAATCAGGATTTGCGTTGAAATCTGGCGCTAACATTTCAACACCTGTTCCGGGATTTAACTCGTGGACTTTACGAATCGTTTCGGCATATAACCACGACCCTTCATCTTCCAGGTCATCGCGTGTTACGCCAGTGATGGTCGCATAGCGAAGTCCCATAGTCTTTACAGACATTGCCACCTTGAATGGTTCGGCGCGATCGATTGCTAATGGTTTTCCGGTATCAATATTGCAAAAATCGCAACGACGAGTACAGCGATCTCCGCCAATTAGGAAAGTTGCTTCTTTATCTTCCCAACATTCAAAGATGTTCGGGCACGCTGCTTCTTGGCAAACAGTATGTAAGCCTTCTGATTTAACTAGGCCGTGTAGACGGGTGTATTCAGGACCCATATTTGCACGAGTCTTGATCCATTCTGGCTTTCGCTCAATTGGTGTTTCGGCGTTGCGTGCTTCGATACGAAGAAGTTTGCGACCTTCTGGTGCCATCGTCATACGCTCACCTTTTTCAATGACTCAAATACATGTCGTTCTACAAGTGGTGCTACTTCATCAATTGTAATTGATCGTCCGAGTTCTGTTTCTAGTGATGTTACATCGGCATCGGTTATCCCACATGGAACTATTTGACCGAAAGCAGTCAGATCAGGATTTACATTCAAGGCAAAACCATGCATGGTCACACCCTTGGCGACTCGAATACCAATGGCGGCAATTTTTCTGTCACCACGTGAATCCTGGATCCAAACACCAGAGCGGCCTTCAACTCGTACTGCGGCAATGCCTAAGTCTTCACACACCAAAATTAGCGCTGCTTCAATTTCGCGGACAAAGCCAACAAGTTCGGTTGGCTTTTGCAATCTGACAATTGGGTATCCAACGAGCTGACCAGGGCCATGCCAGGTTATGCGGCCTCCACGATCAACATCGATAACGGGGGTCCCATCATTTGGTCGTTCCGCAGCATCAGTACGCCGACCCGCTGTATAAACAGAAGGGTGCTCTAGCAAAAGCAATGTGTTGGGACGAGACCCGGAGGCAACTTCCTCGTGGACGATACGTTGCACATCCCAAGCTTTTTGATATTCGACTAATCCTGAACGCGAGAGCGCAATCACTGCATTAGGGGGAGTCTCTAGAACGGGCACGCCGATAGCCTAAAGGTAGGCTTGCCTCCTTACCAATTCACGGTCGAAAGGTCTCATTAAGTGTCCTCCACATCAATTCAGAAGAGTCGCCGCCCACTTGCCTATGCGTTATTAATCATTTTTTTATGGATTGGTGCTGGTGGTGGAGTTTTTGGACCACTCTTTGGCAAGTTGTCTACGGTTCAAGAAAACGACAACTCGGCTTTTTTGCCTGACAGCGCTGAATCTACTCAGGCGGCAAAAATAATTGAAAAGTTCAATCAAGACCAAAATCAGAACTTGCCAACCTTGGTTCTGTATGTCGGAGAAGTAGATCAATCAAAGATTGCAGCACTTAATGCGCATCTTGCACAACTTGGTTCAAAGAAAATTGGTGACACTGATGTTGTCATCGGAAAATACCTGACGCCGAATGAGCAGATCTTTGCTTTCCCTTCGGAAGATGGCAAAGCCCTATTAGTTAATCTGCCATTTAAATCTGAGATAGGAACAGATCTATTACCCAATAACAAGCCAGCCCTTCCTGAAGTTATTGAAACTCTCCGTGAAGATTCAGCGGAGTTTGCAAAAAGCGTTGGACTTACTTCTAATGTGACTGGAATTGGCGCACTTCTTGGAGATTTGTTTGGCGCTTTTGAGGGAATTGACTCTTCATTGCTTCTCACCACGCTAGGTGTAGTTGCACTGATCTTGATCGTGGTCTACCGATCTCCAGTACTGTGGATTTTGCCATTATTTTCAGCGGTGATTGCACTTTCAACAGCTGGTGGCCTTGTTTATCTTCTTACGAAAAATAATGTCATCGACCTCAATGGTCAGTCTCAAGGAATCCTGTCAGTACTAGTTCTCGGCGCAGCAACAGATTATGCGCTGCTCTTGATTTCTCGATATCGAGAAGAGTTGCACCATCATGATCATCCCGCGCAGGCTATGAAGGCTGCGCTCAAAGGTGTCTTTGAGCCAATCGTTGCATCTGGTGCGACAGTAATTTCTGCCTTACTAGTTTTATTGCTCAGCGACCTTTCCGGAAACCGCGGATTAGGACCAGTTGGCGCAATCGGTATTGCTGCAGCAGTGATTGTGATTCTCACATTATTGCCAGCACTCTTAATTGCCTTTGGACGCTGGGTATTTTGGCCACGCATTCCCAGAAACGATGACGTTAATTCTCAACTTACTGGGACCTGGGCAAAGATCGGCAGCGCAGTTGAGAAACGTCCTCGCAAACTATGGATTATTACCGCTGTCCTACTTGCAGTCTTGGCTGGGTTTTCTACAACACTAAACGCCAGAGGATTATCGACAGCTGATGCATTCACGCAGCGTCCTGATTCTGTCGTTGGTCTGGAGCGATTGGGTGAGCATTTTCCGGGAGGATCCGGTCAACCGACAGAAGTGATTGTTACTGTCTCACTTGTTGACTCAGTTTCAGCGGCACTTAAAAACGTTGAAGGAGTCTCATCAGTTGAGCCATTGAGAATGTCTCCAATTATTCCTGGGCAAGAACTTTCTGAAGTCAAGATAGTTGATGGCTTAGTTGTTTTAAATGCAACCCTGTCCCTAAATCCAGATTCAGTCGAAGCACGTGAAATCATCCCTGTTATCCGTGAAGCGGTTCATGCGATTGATTCAAAGATTCTTGTTGGTGGCAGCACCGCAGTTGCATATGACACAGACGTTTCGGCCAATCGTGACAACCGCACCATCATTCCGATTGTCTTGGTGTTAATTACGTTAATTCTTGGCCTACTTCTGCGAAGCATTTTGTCGGCTGCGTTGCTGTTGGGAACTGTTGTGTTGTCATTCTTTGCAACTCTTGGCGCATGCCAACTTGTGTTCGAGCATATATTCGGATTCAAGGGGGCAGATACATCATTCCCATTGTTTGCATTCATTTTCTTGGTGGCATTAGGCATTGATTACAACATCTTCTTGATGACTCGCGTGCGCGAAGAAAGTGCCAAGATTGGAACTCGCGCCGGCGTGATTAAGGGATTAACTGTGACAGGTGGAGTTATTACTTCTGCAGGGATCGTTTTGGCTGCAACATTTGGGGTGTTAGGCGTTTTGCCACTGGTGTTCTTAGCCGAACTTGGTTTTGCAGTCGCCTTCGGTGTGCTGCTGGATACTTTGATTGTTCGTACTATTTTGGTGCCTGCACTGGTCCACGATATTGGTGGAAAAGTGTGGTGGCCATCTAAGCTCCAAAACAGTTAATCATGAAAACGTCTTCGAAGGTTTTCCTTCACCACACATCACGGAAGTGAGGCTGTCATTAAATCTGATGTTCTGATTGTTGGCGCCGGTTTAGCTGGAATCAACGCTGCGATTCATCTGCAAGCTGCAGGTGTTGAAGCAACTGTCATTGAATCTTCGGATCGCGCAGGTGGTCGGGTGGCAAGTGATGTGATTGATGGATTCATCTGTGACCGTGGATTTCAATTAATCAATGCTCAGTACCCAGCTCTGCAAGAGCTCAATGTTGTCAGTGAATTTGATTTTATTGCAGCACCACGAGTTATTGAAGTGTGCCTTCATGATGGACATCATCCAATTGGTGATCCCCGCCAAGTACCTTGGACCGCATTAGATAAAGCCACTGGCACAATCCCTGAGAAACTTTCGCTTTTACGAATCATCATGGGGCAGGCAAAAGCTGGTCAATCAATCGGGCAAGCTTTACGTAGTGCTGGAAGCTGTTATGAAAGAGTATTAAGACCGTTCTTGCACGGCGTCTTTTTAACTGACCCAGACAATGTGGATGCCATTTATGGACAGTCGATCATCAGAAGCTTTGTAAGCGGTAAACCCGGCGTTCCTCGAAATGGGGTAGGCGAACTTCCAAAAGCTCTCGTTAAACGCGTCAACACTGTCGTCTATAACACTCGTGTAGACCGCATCGATCACACTTCGGTTCACACAAACAACGGAACCTTTACAGCCAAGAAGATTCTGATTGCAACTGACGCCACGACTGCAACGCAATTACTGGGTTTACCCGAAGTACCTCGTATGGCTGGCTGTATAACTTGGTATCACGCCGTTTCCAATAATCCGTCCGGAAACGGACGTTTAGTTGTTGATGGCCTAAAGCGAGGACCGATTATTAATACGGTGGTCATGTCAGATATTTCGACAAGTTATGCGCCAATAGGTCAGCATTTGATCTCTACGACAACTGATTTAAATGTCACCGAATCTGATGTGCGCCGACATTTAGCAATTATGTGGGGGACATCTACCCATAATTGGCAATTTGTCGCAAAGTATGAAATTCCATCAGCATTGCCTATTCACAATGTTGGACGGGCGTTGTCAAACAGTATGAAAATTAATGAACACCATTTTGTTGCTGGCGATCACCGAACTGTTCCTTCACAACAAGGTGCGCTTTTTTCAGGCCACCTTGCAGCTCAATTAATGCTCGACTAGCGCAGCAAGAGCTTCGGAGATGTGTGGGTAATCCCAGGTAAACCCTGCTTCTTGTAGAACCTGAGGAATAACACGCTTTGACCCAAGAACTTCTGAAGAAAATCCACCTAACGCAATCTTTAATGCGATAGCCGGTGCTGGAAATACTGCAGGTCGATGCATCGCTCGGGCAAGGGCCGAAGTAAATTCTTGATTTGTAACAGGATTTGGAGCAGTCAAATTCACTGGACCTGAAATTGGATTCTCTAAAGCGAAAACTATTGCACGGATTTGATCGTGCAAAGTGATCCAGGACCACCATTGCTTTCCATTGCCCAATTTTCCGCCAAGACCTAAAC
>DAISII010000034.1:7529-8057 GCA_036822115.1 Candidatus Planktophila sp. | reverse complement strand
CAATAAGAGTGATCTATGCACTTTAGAATGTAACCATGGCAATTACACAGAGAATCAAGAAAGCCGCCGCTCGCACCCCTAAATCTGAAAAAGCAGCAGATGATTATGGAATTTTGGGCAAGCCAATCAATCGCTCACATCCATTTTACTTCGGGTTTATTGCAACTCTTGGCGCTTTAACTGCAATTGTCTTGATGCGAGCACTTGCAAGTGCAAGTCAGATCTTTGTTCTGATTTTGATCGCCTTGTTCTTGGCAACTGGCTTAAACCCTGCTGTTGAAGCGCTACGCAAACGTAGGATGTCTCGAAGCACCGCGGTAACAGTTATTTTCTCTTCGGTGATTCTTTTTGTGCTCTTTTTTGCCCTAGTCGTTGTTCCGCCAGTAATTAGCCAAGGAACACAGCTAATTGAAAGTGCCCCACAATTATTAAGTGATCTAATGAAAAACGAAACGATCAATCAGCTCAATACTCAATTTGGACTGATTGACACCTTGCAAGAAAAATTGAAGACAATTACATCTGATG
>DAISII010000034.1:0-7519 GCA_036822115.1 Candidatus Planktophila sp. | reverse complement strand
ACTTTGTACTTCATTACATCTTTGCCACAAGCAGTCGATCTTGGTCTTTCTTTGGTTCCTGCAACTCGACGAGATCGCGTAGGACGATTAACAAATGCTGTAATTGCACGAGTTGGCGCTTTCGTAGGAAGCCAGATTTTGATTGCTGCAATGGCAGCGGTGTTTGTGGTTATCTTGGCGACAGTTTTAGGCATGCCTTCACCAATAGCGATCGGCATGATCGTATTAGTTGCAGCACTTATTCCACTTATTGGCCACTTCATTGGGGCTGCAATTGTTACCTTGATTGCACTAACCCAATCTGTGGCGATTGGAGCAATTGCATTTATTGCATACATTGTTTACGTACAAGTTGAAAACTACATCGTTACCCCGAGAATCATGAAGCGAACCCTAAATGTTCCTGGGGCAGTAACAATAGTTGCCGCACTCATTGGTTCATCATTGTTGGGATTAGTAGGTGGCTTGCTAGCAGTACCAGTAGCAGCTTCAATCATCTTGATCCTTGATGAAGTGGTTATTCCTCGCGCAAATAACAGTTAAAAATCAGTTGGAAGCGGCTCAATTTCGCCGGTCACGATGCTGTTTATTTCAGAGAGAACACGATGTACTGAAGGTTCGCCAATCCATAAATGTTTAGCACCTTCCACGGCAATTATTTTCATTGTAGGAATAATTGCGAATCTTTGTCGAGCCTCAGCTGGCTTCAGGTAATCATCTAGTTCGGGTACTAGGGCGATGATTGGTCGAGAATCTGTATTCCAATAGTCAAGATGTTCAGTTGTAGTCGTGCGCAAAGGTGGACTTAGCAGGATCAGCCCCTTGTGCCGTGGGTCCTTTGCATGTTGAAGGGCTAAATCAGTTCCGAAGGACCAGCCAACTACCCATAGATTTTCTAACGTCAAAGTGTCAAAGCAATAAGAAAGCATCGCTTCCACATCAAAATGTTCAGCTTTCCCGTTATCAAATGTTCCAGAACTGCTGCCAGCTTCACTGACTGTGCCCCGAGTATTGAATCGAACAACTGTGATGCCAGTCATCGCAGGTAAGCGATTTGCAGCCTTTTTATAGATGTGACTATCCATCATTCCGCCAGCTGTTGGTAGCGGATGCAAACACAGAATTGCGCCTTTTGATACGCCCACGGGTGCTGCAATTTCACCAATCAAATCAACACCATCAGATGTAACTACATGGAAAGGCGTCCGCAGGGATTCAAAGACACTGCTTGATCTGATTACCTCGCTCATACTTCAAATCCTATCGATACCGCACTAGGCTTATTCACATGGCCACTTCAAAAACTTCTAAAGCTTTTAATTCATATAACCCTGTTACTGGCGAGGCCGTAGGTACATATCCAATTCATTCAGCCAAGGCGGTTGCAGCAATTGTTGATCATGCTCGTCATGCCAGTACTTCGTGGGTTGCATTAGGTTTTTCTGGACGTAAAAAGGTTTTGTTGGCCTGGAGTAAGTACATAATTAATAACGTTGACCAAATCGCAGCTCTAGTATCACTTGAAACAGGTAAGCCAATTAGTGATGCAAGACTGGAAGCATCTATGGCGGTCAGTCACATCGGCTGGGCCGCCAGACATGCTGAAGACATAATGCGAACCTCTTACCGCGCCCCAGGTGCGTTAATGGCGAACATGTCTGCAACTGTTGAGCGATCGCCTGTGGGTGTGGTTGGTGTTATAGGTCCTTGGAACTATCCAATCTTTACTCCTGTTGGATCTATTGCATATGCATTGGCTGCTGGAAACACCGTTGTGTTTAAGCCAAGTGAGTACACACCTGGTGTTGGGGTATGGCTAGAAGAGAGCTTCAATACCGTTGCACCTTTCGCAGACATCTTTACAACAATGACTGGCTTAGCAGAGACCGGAAACGCTCTTTGTCTTAGCGACATAGATAAGTTGTCATTTACCGGCTCAACCAAAACTGCCAAATTGGTAGCGGCAGCATGTGCAACAAATATGACACCAGTTGTTTTGGAATGTGGTGGAAAAGATCCCGTTATTGTTGCTGCTGATGCCAATTTGGATCGTGCAGTTGACGCAACAATATGGTCTGCAATGGCCAATGCAGGACAGTCCTGTATTGGTGCCGAGCGAGTCTATGTAGATGAAAAGGTTGCCGATGCCTTTATTGAAAAGGCTGTAGCCCTAGCTAAGAACATTCATGCTGGCGCACCTGGTGTTGGAAATTATGGCCCGGCAACAATGCCATCACAGATTTCTGTAATCTCATCTCACATTAAAGCTGCAATTAAAGATGGTGGGCAATTTGCCTATGGTTCACTGAAATCTGTACAAGCACCATTTGTACAACCAGTTATTTTGGTAGATGTGCCTGAATCATCTGCTGCCGTTCGGGAAGAAACCTTTGGGCCAATTATTATTGTAAATCGAGTTTCTCATATGCAAGAGGCCATTGACCTTTCTAATGCATCACGTTATGGATTAGGGGCAAATATCTGGTCTAAGCGTCACGGTAAGAAAATTGCTTCGCAATTGCACTGCGGAATGGTCGCGATTAACTCAACTTTTTCTTTTGCAGCAATTTCATCTGTTCCATTTGGTGGAGTTAAAGACAGCGGATACGGGCGCGTACATGGCCCTGAAGGATTTCTTGAATACACCTATCCGCGCACAGTAGTTCGTACTCGTTTTAACATCCCCTTAAAGTTTTTGAGTTTTAAGCGTCGTGCAAAAGATGACACCCTTGTTATTAATGCAACAAAGTTTTTAAAGGGACGTCTGGGTTAAATGGAGGTCTGGGTTAGCGCTCTGCTTTAAAATCGAGGAGCATTACGGGTACGTTCTGTATTAGGACGCCGTTTGTTTTTCTTTCCCCAGCACGCTGTATGCCAATGGCGGCGACCATCTTCATCGTATTCAAGCCAGGCAACAACATGTGGAGTTGCCAGCGGAATTAATTGATCGCACCCTGGACAGCGATACGGCTTTGTTGAACCAGATCCAGTTAAGCGGCGGACAACATACGTGCCGTCACTATGTTCTTCAGTGCTCTCACCCGTCGATGCAATATTGATTTCCCGCGGTTCTTCAGGCTTAACCCGCTTCTTGGGATAGTTTCTACGCGGGCTCACAGGTGTATTTTCGCATAGTAAAGTAGCCACATGAGCCTCATCGAAGTAAAAGGCCTCAAGAAAAGCTATGGCGATGTTCACGCCGTACGCGGAGTTGATCTGGAAATCGCACAGGGCGAGATTTTTTCCTTACTTGGCCCAAATGGTGCTGGTAAGACAACCACTGTAGAAATCCTTGAAGGTTTTAGGACCAGAGATGCCGGAACAGTTTCTGTCTTAGGCTTTGATCCACAAACCCGCGGCCATGAATCTCGCGAGTGGCGAAATCGTATTGGCATCGTCTTGCAAAGCTCAGCAGATGCAGGTGATCTAACGGTTTTAGAGACAATTGATCATTTCAGTGGCTACTACTCAAATCCTCGTAATGTTGATGAGGTAATAAATTCCGTAGGCCTTGTTGAAAAAGAAAATGCCCTTATTCGTAATCTCTCGGGTGGCCAACGCCGCAGATTAGATGTGGCACTTGGAATCATCGGCAATCCTGAACTTTTGTTCTTGGATGAACCAACAACTGGGTTTGACCCTGAAGCCCGCCGAGCTTTTTGGGCTTTGATTCAAAACCTGCGAAGTGATGGAACCACAATTGTGCTGACCACCCATTACCTAGATGAGGCTGAAGCATTGGCAGATCGCGTTGCGGTGATTAATAACGGTGTCATTATCGAAGTTTCAACCCCTGCCGAACTAGGTGGGCGTGCGACATCGCAAGCTACAGTTTTCTGGCGCGAGGGAGAGATTGTGAAATCTGAGCGCTCAGATAACCCGACTGAATTAGTGGGCACCTTGTCATCACGCTTTGGTGGCGAAGTTCCAGAACTGGTTGTCTCGCGACCATCACTTGAAGATATCTATCTTGAAATGATTGGGGGCGCACATGAATAAAGTTCCAAGTGCGCTTTCCTTAGGTATTCGCCGCGGAAACTTAGAAATCCGCCAATTCGCACGTCAACGTGAATCTGTTGTCTTTACACTTCTTTTTCCCGTAATTTTGCTTGCCATCTTTGGTTCGGTTTTCAAAGACACAATTGCACCTGGCGTTACTTTTTCACAATACTTCCTTGCTGGAATGATTGCATCGGGCTTAGTAAATACAGGCTTTCAAGCACTTGCGATAACAATTCCGTTAGAACGTGATTTTGGTGCACTAAAGCGGCTGCGCGGTACTCCTATGCCAGCATCTAGTTACTTTATTGGGAAAGCAATTCTGATCTTTGTCAGCATGGTTATTCAAATTCTTTTGTTACTTGGATTTGGCATTATATTCTTCGGAGTCGAGTTGCCAACCGACATCAATAAATGGATCACCTTCACCTGGTTAGTCTTATTGGGTAGTGCGTGTTCAACCGCCCTGGGAATTGCATTTTCTATAGTTCCCAAAAGTGGTCGCGGCGCATCCGCTGTAGTTTCTCCCATTGTCATCATTCTGCAATTCTTTAGTGGAGTTTTCTTTGTATTTACTCAACTACCTACCTGGATGCAGCAAGTGGCAGCAATTTTCCCACTGAAGTGGTTAACACAAGGAATGCGTTCTGTGTTCTTGCCTGATTCATTTGCCAGCCAAGAAGTTGTTAAGGGTTGGGAAACCGGCAAAACAGTTGTCATTCTTCTGGTGTGGTTGGTTATTGGAATTTTCTTTAGCGTACGAAAGTTCAAGTGGGATCGTGATTAAGAGGCTAATAGCAATTGTTCTGGCGCTTATGGTCGCCATGCCAATTGCTCACACGGCACCCGTTGCATCCTTGGCTAAAGCCAGGCCAACATTAACTCCATCTCCTTCTCCGGTGTGGCCACCAAAAGGATTTGCCAAGAGCAAGGATGGAAATGCATTTATCAAGATTCCAAAACCAAAAGAGCTTGTTGGCTTAGCCTCTAATGACAAGGTTTTAACTAAAGCTTTAGCTCAAACTGTAGATGGAGTGCCGGTTTGTGAAAAATACTCCTGCGGAGCAGTACAGGTCGCATCTTTATTTGCCTGCACGTGGTGGGTTGTTACCGCAAGTGTGAAAGGTGCGACTTCTCCAGAAGATAAAACAGTCAAACTTTTCGGTACCGTCCGCACAACTATAGGTAGAACTGCAGCAAAGAAATACTCAACTATCTTGTTAGTCAGCAGTGAACCAATAGAGCTGCGTCACTCAGTTTCAAACATAAAAGCAGTTTGTCGCACTGATGTACCGGTAGAGAAAGTTCCCGGAACAACATACACAATTGCTCCTTAGCGATTAGCCCCTGGCACCCACAGTTGGTCGCCAATTTCTTTATTGGCAAAACGGGCAAGAACAAAGAGAAGATCAGAACAACGGTTAAGGTACTTTGCTGTTAATGGATTGACTCCGCCACCAAATGAGTGAATGGCACTCCATGTCCGTCGTTCTGCACGGCGAACAACTGTGCGGGCAACATGAAGATGCGCAGCTGCTGCAGTTCCGGATGGCAAAACAAATGAGCGTAATGACTCTAGATCAGCATTGAAGTGATCAATCTGCTCTTCTAAGTATGTGACCTGAGATTCAAGAACACGCAACGGTTCAAAGGCTGGCGAATCTACAACAGGTGTACACAGGTCTGCACCAACATCAAACAAATCATTCTGAATGCGTACTAACAATGCGCGTACTTCATCAGTTAGTTGATCAGTTGAAAGCACGACACCGATAGCTGAGTTAGCTTCATCAACAGTGGCATAGGCTTCAAGACGAGGGTCATTCTTGGAGGTGCGACTCATGTCCCCCAGAGAAGTTGTTCCATCATCACCGGTCTTTGTGTAAATACGCGTTAAATTAACCATGTGCCTAGCCTATAAGTAGACTGCGGCTATGGCATCCCACGATCGCTTCCGCATAGTTGGCGGAACCTCCCTGCGCGGAGAAGTCTCTGTAACAGGTGCCAAGAACTCTGTTTTAAAGCTAATGGCAGCCTCGTTATTGGCCGCCGGCACAACAACCATCCGTAATGTTCCAGATATTGCCGATGTTGACATCATGGCCGACCTATTAACCAGACTTGGATGCACCGTCGTCCGCGGGGCAGACACCGTAACGATTACAGTCCCGCAAGAGCCTGCACACCGCGCTGATTATGATTTGGTTCGAAAGATGCGAGCATCGATCAATGTTTTGGGTCCACTAGTCGCCCGTGTTGGTCAAGCTGATGTCGCACTTCCTGGCGGAGATGCAATTGGTTCTCGCGGATTAGATTTCCATATCAAAGGTCTTGAATCACTGGGTGCAAAAGCCCATATCGAACATGGTTATGTAATTGCGCAAGCACCTAATGGCTTAACAGGAGCACCTGTAGAACTTGATTTCCCAAGTGTTGGTGCAACTGAAAACATCATGACCGCTGCGGTGTTAGCAAAGGGTGTAACAACAATTGATAATGCTGCCCGCGAACCTGACATTGTAGATCTTGGTGAGTTCCTCATTTCAATGGGTGCAAAAATTGAAGGACTTGGTTCACCATTAATCACAATTACCGGTGTTGAGGTTTTGCATCCAACTGATCACACGACAATCACTGACCGCATCATTACCGGCACTTGGGCATTTGCTGCAGCGATGACGCGTGGTGACATCACAATCCATGGTGCACGCCCAGAGCATCTTGAACTACCACTTGAAAAGTTGGCATCAGCTGGTGCCATCATTACATCAACTGCTGATGGAATCCGTGTGAAGATGGATGTGCGCCCACAAGCAATTGATGTGGCAACACTCCCCTATCCAGGCTTTCCAACTGACCTGCTTCCAATGGTTATTGCTCTGAACTCAGTTGCTGATGGTCACTCATTAGTTACTGAAAATGTCTTTGAATCCCGCTTTATGTTTGTTAATGAATTGAGCCGCTTAGGCGCTCAAGTAAGCGTAGATGGCCATCACGCAGCAATTACCGGCGTAGAAGAACTCTCTGGCGCACCAGTTGAAGCACACGATATTCGCGCAGGAGCAGGGCTAATTTTGGCCGCATTAGTTGCTGAGGGTGAAACAACTGTAGATCAGGCTTTCCACGTAGACCGTGGCTATCCGAACTTTGCCGAGCAGTTGCAAGGCCTCGGCGCAAAGGTCACCCGCGAGTAATTTTGGGGCATAAAAAAAGTAATTGTCAGCGTAGAAAAGTGTGTAGTTGCTTCTTCATCTTTTCGGAGCTGAGAATTACTTTTTTAGTTAATGGACTCCGTAAGAATTGATACGCGGTTGTTTGATACTGACAGGAAACCGCCAGAAACTTTGAACTCTTTATCTTCACCGTTTACACCGTGAATGACAACCTGGCCGTCGACAAGTACTCCAAAGAGCGGTGCGTGGTCGGTGAGAACACCGATGTCACCTTCGACGGTACGAGCAGAAACTGAAGTAGCTTCGCCCGACCATACGCGCTCTGTTGGAGATACGAGTTCGACTTT